>CAZECH010000023.1:0-15587 GCA_964510675.1 uncultured Ignavibacteriaceae bacterium | reverse complement strand
TACCTTATACCTCTATACCTAAAGTTTACTTAACACGCTTAAATTCTATTCTTCGGTTCTTCTGCCTGTTTTCAGGGGTATCATTTAGAAATAAAGGCTGTTCCTCACCATAACCTGCTGCTGTTAATCTGTTTGCATTAATTCCATTGTTTACCAGCCATTTCATTACAGATTCAGCTCTCATTTGCGAGAGCCTTTGGTTTGATGAATTGCTGCCAACATCATCTGTATGTCCGCTAATCTCAATCTCGATTTCCGGATATGTTCTTAAAGTTCTTAAGGCTTGTTGTAATGTTCCCTCCGATTCCTGAGTTATATCTGCTTTGCCGGTTGCAAAAGTTATTCCTTCAAGAATGATCGGCACACCGACTTTAATAACATCATCTTCGGCATCGAGTGGATTAGTTTCTCTTCTTACTTCAATTCCGTCATCCACAGTACCGCCATCGGTATCAGGATTAAGTGGATCAGTTCTATATTTATTAATTTCTTCACCATCACCTAAAGTATCACCATCTGAATCAGCCTTAAGAGGGTTAGACTTATAAGTATTAATTTCAGAGCCATCGCTTAAACCATCTCCATCAGTATCAGCTTTTAGATAATTCGTTTTATGACTGGTTAACTCATCATAATCACTTAAACCATCATTATCAGTATCGCTTTTCAGAGGATCGCTCTTATGAGTTTTTAATTCATCACCGTCGTTCAGTTTATCTCCATCAGTATCTTTGTTTAAAGGATCAGTTTTGTATGTTTGAATTTCTTCGCCATCTTTTAAACTATCTCCATCTGTATCAGGATTAAGAGGATTGGTTTTATATTGATTAACTTCTTCCCCATCATTTAAGCCATCACCATCGCTATCCGGGTTTAATGGATCAGTACCTAATTGCTCTTCATCTTTTCTAAGCAATCCATCCATATCATTATCATGATTTGGTTCTCCACCAAATGTCAATCCGGCACCTAAATTGAGATAAGAATCGGTTGCAGAAACATGTTTATCATAATAATTAAGGTTTTCTGTAAATGAGTAACCTATTCCTAAGTTTAATTCTAATAATACAACATCAGACAATGCAAACTGAGCACCTGTACCGACAGAAAAAATCCCATTCCAATCATCATCATTAACCGGATGTTCATTTGCAGAAACCGGTTTTTCTTTCACTTTATATTTAATTCCCCCGCCACCAGCATAAAAGTAAGGGTTCCAGCTTTTCATTTTGAAAGGATTCATAACAAATCTTATTTCAACCGGAATAATTTCAGTTTCATATTTAGCTTTACTAAAATCTTTTCCTGAATAAATTCCATAACCTCCACCCAATTCTGCCTGTAGTCCTTCAACAACTTCAAATCTTAAGAATGCTCTGCCAAGATATGATAATTCATATGAGCCCGTAATATCTTCCTTGCTGAATTCGTTTGAAGGATAAAGAATATTTCCCTGTATACCAAATTGGACCCCTTCTGTAGTAAATTGACTGAAAGAATTTGATGAGAGCAATAGAAAACCAATTACCAAAAAGAAGGTTTTGTATAAATGTTTCATAAAGTTCTTCCTCAATTATTTTGAAATAATCAGAATTGCTGAATCATATTATAGATGCTTTTTTAAACCCTCTGTATTTCATAATATGATTTTTAAAGTTCAACAGTATAATTATAAAATTAAGGTTGTTGAATGTCAATAAATTGTAAAGACATTTTATGGTAATAGATAGATTTAATGGGAATTAATCTGCAGGTTTAGTGAGATGAGTTTATGAGATTCTTTTTTAAGCTTCTTGTTTTTCAACAATAACTTTTAAATCCGGTTGTGCATCAATACTTTTAAAGTATTTAGCAGCATTATCAAAATATGGTTTGCTCGCTTTCTTATTTCCGTGATTCTTATAAAGCAAACCGAGTTCAAAACTTGTTCCTGCAAAATTTAATTTGTTACGTAACTCAGTGTTTATTCTAAGGCTTGTCAGTAAATAATTTTCGGAAGTTGCAAAATTTTGTTTACTCCTCTGTATTATACCTTTCACTTTATATATTTCTGCGATTGATAATTTATCATTTATTTTATAACAAATTTCCATTGCTTTATCTCCAAAAGCTTCAGCTAAAGAAAAATCTTCCTTTAAAGCATATAGATAGGCTTTACTTATATAAGTAATTCCAAGTGTTTTATATGATCCGGATTGCAACGAGGTGTTTATGCTTTCATCAAAATTGTTTATTGCCGTTTCAAATTTATTAAGATTCAGATAAGTCATTCCTAAGTCATGCTTAATTTCTGCAACTCTTTTAAAATTTGAGAGCCTTTGGAAATTTAATAAAGCACGCTGGTAATAGGTGAGAGCAAGTTCATAGTTCCCCTGAATATTATTTATCTTACCAAGATTAATTTCAATAGTGCCTGTTAATGAAATGTCTGTTTTATTTTCATTTAATGAAAGGCTCATCTCAAAATGTTTTTTTGCTTTTTTATAATCACCAATTTCACTATAAATAATCCCAATCTTGTTTTCACATTGAGCTAATCCATAAAAATCATTCTGTTTAGCAAAAAGTTTATTTGCTTTTTTAATGTTGTTAAAACCCAATTGCCATTGCGATTTCCGGCTATATAATTCTCCGAGTGAAAGGTAAGCGCCGGCAGAAATACCCAGGTACTGTTTTTTATTTTTTGTTTCGGCAAGGAGTTTTTCATTTATATCAATTGCCAGGGAAAATTCTCCTGCAGAAACAGCTATCTGTCCAAGTGAAAGAAGGAATTCCAGGAATTTGTTCAAATCGAATTTTGCTTCTGCAAAAGTTATAAGCAGATCAGTTTCTATACTTATTCGAGAATCTTCCGGGATATGATCCTCAATCCGGATAAGATTATTTCTGAACTCCAGAATTTCAAGCTTATTGAAGTAACTTTTTAATATTTCTTCTAAGAAGTTATCTTTATTTGGTTCGGGAATATCCATAAAAAATTTTATTTGTACTGGTTTTTTTCTTATTTGATTTATCAAAAATCATGCTGTAAATAAAATCTTTTTATCTATAGCTGATTACCCCCGATCTGGGTTACATTGGGCTTGAATCTGATCAATCCTGGTTATAACCCAGATAATGTTTTCTTCTCATAGAATCCAAGAATAGTTATGTTAGTTTCTTTAACATAACATCTATTAGTTAACGGCAATACCCATATCTTGAAAAGTGAGGTATTTGTGCATTTTTTAATTCAAGACCACCGTTATTCATTTGAACTTTTAACTTATCATATTCCACAAAATCAAAGCTTCCATCCGGATCCTGGTAAGCAAAGTTTATATCGGCAGGATTTATTCCGGTTAGGTCAAGACCCATAAATTCTAAATCCAGTATTGCTGGTATATTAAAATTCATAGATGGGGAATAAGTAACTGTACCGCTTACATTATCAACCAGCATTGTTATATTTTCAGTACCTGGGAAGCAATTTGCTGGAAACTGCAATTTTGCTTTTACCTTTACTACTATTGGTCCTGAATTATACGTCTGATTTATTTCGAGAATTCCACCCAGGCTGCCATTTATTTGGTTGGTGACTGAGAATTCAGTTTCAACGGAAGAACCGCTGCGTTGAGGTAAGGTAATCCAGTTCGGTGCTGATGCCTGATTATTTTCAGGTGCAACAAGAGAATTCTCATCGCTGCATCCAATCAGGAAGAGAAATCCTATCATTATCGTTGCTAAAAAAGTTTTCATCATTATCTCCATTATTTTTTTCATTTTATTTTTAATCATTTATCTATTTTTGTTGATATAAATTAGCCAACTAACATACCATTCAGGTGTAAGTAACTCTTACTTACCTTTTTCTTTAAAGGAAAAAGTTCAGTAATACTTACAACCTCTTTCTGAAATTATTACTGTAATATTTTAAAAGTATGTGTTGTTAAGAGACAGATTTATTATTGTGGTTTTAAAGCTTAAAAAAGCATAATCGGAGAGTATATTTGCTGACTAAGGAAGATTCGTTTCAGATTGAAAATGCTCATATCATCGAATTGATGAAATTTAGCTCATCTTCATTTATTGTATGTCCCATTCCTTTATAAATTCTCTTTGTAACTAAAGCCCCCATTTCTTTCATTATCACTGCTGTTTGGTTTACTCTTTCTTCAGGAATATGAGGGTCAATATCGCTGCATCCTAAGAAAACTGTACAATTAGCAAAGGAACCGGAATACCTTTCCTTTTCGATTTTATCGCCGATTAATCCTCCACTTAACCCGATTACCCCTTTATATTGTTTTGCATTTCTTGCAGAATACTCAAGTGCAAGGCATGCACCTTGCGAAAATCCTAATAAAATTATTTCTTTATCAGGGATTCCTGAATTGTTTAGTTTCTTAAAAATATTGCTTATAACCTTTAATCCTGAAGATAAACCGGGTTCATTTCTTTCGACAGGTGAAAGGAAACTATAAGGATACCAGGTGTTTCCATTTGCCTGTGGAGCAACATAAACGTATTTGCCTGGTTGGAATTCGTTTGCCAGAGTGAGAATACTTTCTGCAGTTGCACCTCTTCCATGGAGTAATATCATTGCTGATTTGGCAGAATTTATATCTGTCCCCCCGAACAATATATTCTGGTTTTCATGCAGACTATTAAAATTCAGCATATTATTTATTCAGGGATTGAAATTTTTGGAAGATTAGCTTCAATCTCTGTGCGGGCAGATTCAAACCATTTAGGTAACTTTAAAGATTTTCCAAGTGATTCTACAGGTTCATCAATTAAAAATCCCGGAGGATCAGTTGCTATTTCAAATAAAACATTTCCGGGCTCCTTAAAATAAATTGATTTAAAATAGTTCCGGTCAACTACGGGAGTAACATCAATATTTTTTTGAATAAGTTTTTCACGGGCTTTTAGTTGAGTATCATCATTATCAGTTCTGAAAGCAATATGATGAACTGCACCAACTCCCATAATTCCCCGCAATTGATTAGGTAAGGATATAAGATCAACATAAGCTCCGGGCCCGACGTTATTTAAGGTTAACCGGATTCTGTTTTGAGTTTCCTTCACTTTTTTAAATTCAAGAATTTCAGTCATAAATCTTTCAGTGGCGGCTGTATTCTGATGCCATATTGATGCACCCCAGAAACCTCTTATAGAGTGTTCTTCAGGAATAAAAGAAGATTTCCATCCCGGGCGCTTTTCTTCTTCACTGGCTACTATCTCTACCTCAAACTCATCATGATCTTCAAAGATTAAAACCTGTTCATTAAAGCGGTTTAAAGGACCAGCAAAATCAATTTTGTTTTTTGTTAAATGCTTCATCCAAAAATCCAAAGAAGAAAGAGGAACCGAGTATGAAATCGTTCCAATCTGCCCTGTCCCTCTTTTTCCTTTGAAGCCTTGTTCATTCCATGGAAAGAATGTAAGAACAGAACCCGGTTTACCAATATAATCACCATAATAAAGATGATAAGTTTGAGGATCATCAAAATTCACAGTCTTTTTTAAAAACCTGAGGCCAAGAATTTGTACATAGAAATCAACGTTCTTTTGCGGATTCCCGGCAATTGCGGTAATATGATGAATCCCTGTAATAATACTTTTATTATGCATAGTAATCCTGATTTTATATAAACTTAAATTTTATTTTACAAGTTTAGAAATTTGCTTGAACTCATCAGTACCGCACACATTCAGTAGTTCGAAAAGGACAGCTTCGGTTGTTGTAATTTCTGCTCCATTGTACTGCATTCTGCTGAGAGCAGTTTTATAATCAATCATTTTTCTTGAAGATACAGCATCGGCGGGAACATTAACCTGGAAATTATTTGAAAGAAGATCAAGTACGGTTTGCTGAACACATACGTGAGATTCAATTCCGGCAATAACAACCTGGGATATATTATTGTCTGAAAGTCTTTTGAAAAGATCATTTGCACCAAAACAGCTGAAGCTCATTTTTTGAATCGGTGTCAATCCTTCAAGTTCTTCTGCGATTTCTGCAGTGGTTGATCCGAGTCCTTTTGGATATTGTTCGGTAAAAAATATTGGGAGTCTTAAAATCTTAAAACCTTTAATGAGCTTGATTGTGTTGGAAATAACCATATCAGGATTTTGCATTACAGCAAGTACTTTTTCCTGGATATCAATTAACAGAAGTGCTGTTGATTCAGCGGAAAGTATTTTAGGATTTCTTTTTATCTGATTCATAAGTTATTTTTTTTCATAATCATAATCTTACTAGCAATTTATTTTAACAAGATTATAATTATGAGTTTTAATAAATCGGATCCATTCCATATTTACCGCAAGAATACATCATAAGAATTGCAGCTAAATCTATTAAAGCTTTCTTCTGATCATCTACATAAATAACAAGATTATAAACCTCCGCAACAAACTGCATATCATCCAGAATTTTCTGGAGTTCTCTATATGTAGGGCTTCCATGCCAGTTTGCTATTTGCTTAACAATAAGTTTTTCATGTCTTCTTAAAAATTCATTAAAAGAAATTGTTGTTGTTGATTGTGGAAATCTGGGTCTGCAGATTGTAATTAAATCATTAAAATATGTATCCCATTTTGTTGCAAGACTTTTATTCCTGTCGCGCATTACATATTTTGCTTTTTCAAGAGAGAACTTTGCTTTAGTTGCAGGTTTAGCATTTGAAATAAGAGTATAACCATCATAACTAATATCACCATTTTCATCATCAATATATTTCCATCTCCTTGCGAGCTGTATATGTGAGTAAATAACAATCACTTTATCTAAAGCACTGTCAACAACAATAAACTTTCCGTGCTGCTCATTTATTACGGTGATCCAGTGTTCCCAATTATCTACACTAAGTATACAAGGGTAACCTCTCTTAAGGTGATAGTTTAAAATTTTTATTGCATCCTCTGCAGTTTCTCTTCGGAAATATTTCATCTTGCAGTCAAAAGTTTTTGCTGCTTTGGCGAGTCCAATTTCATCCGTACCATACCACCAGGTACTTCCGGCTTTTCTGCCAATCTCTCTTTCATTTTCAAATCGTCCAAGCATGACCAATCCATACTTAAGTGCAAACGGACCACACTGATATTTATAAGGCTGGGGATAGAAGCTCATAAAACGGTAATTTCTTTTCCTCTATAATGTGAAAATAACAGGAGATAAAATATTACTAAAGAATATAAAATTCAGTATTTTTAGTTATGGCAGAAAAAAAAATTAAAGTTGCACTTGTCTTTAATGAACCTCATCCCGAACTATATGTAAAACAGAACCGATTAGACGAAGAAAAGCTTGATTTTACACCATATTTTGAAGTGGAAAACATAACCCCCCTTGAAGAATATGAAATAATGGCTAAAAGGTTAAGGAAAGGAGGTATTAATGCTTATACGTTGAATATCACAGATGATATTAAAACGCTCCTTTTAGATATAAAAAAGAACAAACCCAATATTATTTTCAATTTTATTGAATTATATAAGGAAGAGGCCCGGAATGAGATGAATATTGTGGGTTTGTTTGAATTACTCAGAATTCCTTTTACAGGAGCCCCTCCAATGGCATTAGCAAACTGCCAAAGTAAAATATTTACAAAGAGATTATTACATACTCTTAATATTAGAACACCCAGATTTTTTATTTTAAAGAGACTGCCGAAAACATTCAGGCATAGTTTAAAATACCCGCTTATAGTTAAACCAGCTTATGAGGATGCAAGTGTAGGAATTGAGAATGAATCAATTGTGGAAAATGTTGAAAAACTCAAGGAGCGCACCGAGTTTATAATTAAACACTTCTTACAACCGGCTTTGATCGAGGAATTTATTGAAGGAAGAGAACTGAATGTTGCAGTAATTGGTGATCTTGAAACGATTGCATTGCCTATTAGTGAAATTGATTTTACCGAGATGCCTGATCATCTTCATAATATTGTAAGCTACCAGGCAAAATGGAATCCACAACATGAAGCATATCACAAAACAATTCCAATCTGTCCTGCAAAACTTCCAAAGAGAATTGAGAAGAAAGCAAAAGAGATTGCACTCAAAGCTTTTAAAGTGATGGGCTGCAGAGATTATGCAAGAGTTGATATGAGACTTTCAAAAGATAACAAGCTTTTTGTTCTTGAGGTAAATCCGAATCCCGATCTTACTGAAGGGGCAGGATTTATGCGTTCCGCTGAAACATCAGGATTAAATTATGTTGATACTCTAAAAAAAATAATAAATTTCTCAAAAGAAAGAGCCGGGAGACAGGGGAATAAGTTCGAGCCTAATAAAGACCTTCCAAAACTTCAATAACTTCAGAAAGATTTTTTGCTTTATAACCAGGTAAGATTTTTATATCATCCGGTAAAGGATATTTTGTTTTCCCGGTGAAAATTAAAAATCCTTTTCCTCCAATTTGCTGAGCGCCTAAAATATCTGTTTCAATGTCATCTCCAAGCATGATGAAAGAAGCATTTTCATCATCAGCAATAAGTTTTAATGCAGTTTTAAAATAGATTGGTGATGGTTTTCCGATTAACAATGCTTCTTTTCCGGTTGCATATTCAATTGTGGAAATGAAAGAACCTGCATCAAGGCAGAGTGTTTTTCCATCAGGTTTCCAGAACTTATTTTTCTGCATAGCAATAAAATCTGCACCGGCATAAACATCCCGGAAGATTTTATTCAGGACATCGTAACTCCATCCATCAACAAGATCGCCAACTATAACTGCTTCGGGATTTTCGTCAACCAATAAATCAGCAAATAATTTTTTAATGCTTTTAATGCAATAGACTTTCACTGTTGTGTAATTATCTCTTACGAATTTTAATGCTGCCTCAGAAGCAGTCATTGCAGGAATATTAAAACCAATATTATTTTTTTCAAAAAAGATTTTTATATCATCTGAGGTTTTAAGCGTGGAGTTACTGATTATAAATGCAGGGATATTTTTCTTAGTAATGAAATTAAAAAACTCTTTTGTATCTGGCGCAGGTTTATCACCTAATCTGATAACTCCGTCGAAATCTATTAAGAGAGGAAGTTTATTCATTTATAAAGAAGGAAGTGAAAATCGTAACACAGATTAGTAACCTGTGTTACGACAATATTTATATTAATCAGGCTTTTACTTTTTCAAGCCGGGGGAATTTTACTTTGGCTAATTCAAACGCACCAAATAAAACTCCGACAAAAAATAAATCACCAAGAAGTGTATAATGGAAGAATGGAATTGCTGCAACATAGCAGGCTATCAATCCCGTAATATCTTTAGGGTATAAAGGATAAGATAACCACTGAGCAAAATTTGTAATGATAAAGAAAAGAACAGATGCTGAGACAGAAGCTAAGAAAATACTTACAATTTTTTTCTTTTCTCGAAGGGTCATTCCAATCATTACAATTAAAATAAAGCTTAAATAAACCGCATACATTCCCGGATGAAATCCGATTATAATATCCGATAAGAACATTGCTATTAAAGGAACTGCAAATGCCAGGCTTTTTCTGCTAAAGTAAGCACCGCCAAATAAAGCCATTGCACCTATCGCTGTAAAGTTTGGCGGATGAGGAATCAATCTTGTAAATGCGGCTATTAAAATCATTCCTGCTAAAACAAGAAAGCGTGGTGATAAGTTTGAATTCATTTCCATCTCCTTTAATTAATTGATTGTAAAATAAAAATAATTTTTCATATTAAAAACCGATCTTTATCCCGCCATAACCTGAAAGTCCCGGAGTTGTATAACCAAGCACTTCCTCATATTTCGTATCAAACAAGTTTTCAATTCTTCCATAAATCTGTAAAAATTCAAAAAACTGATATGAAGCGGAGAGATTAACTAAAGTATAGGATTGGAGTTTCACTCGCACAGCAGGGAAGAATGAAAAATCCAAATCATCCCTTCGGCTTACGAAAATTATCTCACAGTTCATATTCGCCTTTTCCTGGAAATCATAATTCATGTTTAAAGTTATTTTAACATTTGGTCTTCTGATTAAAGGCTTGTCTTTATCGGGCGAATTGTCGCTTTTATTCTTTATATCTGTATATGTAAAGTTTGCTTTAAGTTGAAATTCTTTAAATGGAGTCGAGGTGAAATAAAATTCAATTCCGGAAGATTCTGCTTTATCAATGTTTATAGTTTTAAAATTATCATCAAACCCAAAGAGATCATCAAAAAAATTTCTAAAGTATGTTAAACCAATGGTGGAATTAGTGAAGTACTGCTCAATCCCGGCATCCCATCCAAAACTTTTTTCAGGATCAAGATCAGGATTTCCATATGCAGGATCAAAAAGATAATAAAGTGATGGTGCTTTAAATCCTGTTCCCACGGTAGCTTTAAGTTTTATTCCTGAATCCCGGAAGAAAAAAGCTGGTGTTAACCTATAAGTAACAGATGAACCGAACTTCTGGTGAGTATCATATCTAATCCCTGCTGTTCCAAAGAAATTTCCGATTCTGAATTGATCCTGCAAATAAACTCCGGCTGTTGTTGAATTACTTGATGGCAATACACTTTGGAAAGGAAATATTTCTGAAAAGACATAATATTCTGTAGCAGCTTCTTCTTTTTCAGTTTCAGCGCCAAGAGTTATTGTATTAGTATTAGCTAAATAAAAATTATTCTGCCAGTCTATCTTTAATTTTCTGCCGTCATAAAAAGCTCTTGAGGCATCATAGACAAAAGCATCGTTAGAATATTTCCTAACATTTCTGAATAGTGAAACTCCAAGAGTCTGTTCCCACAATCCATTAAATGCAAAATATCTTCCTTCGGTTCTGAAAACAGACTCCTCCAGTTTGAAAATATAAGTCGGGTCATCACCAAATTGTCCGCCAAACTGGTCGTAATCAACATCTGCTTTTGTAAACCGGAAAATAAAATTTATATCAAAATCCTCAGTTATTCCTGCACCAATTCTTGAAGCTACATGGTAACTTGAAGAACCATCTTTTTCTTTATTTCCGGTTTCTTCAGATGCAGATGAAAATCCATCGGTTTTGAATCTGCTTAGAGTGATTGAATAATTAAGAAAATCATAACTGCCGTTTATTCCTGCCGATCCTTTGTAAGAATTATATGACCCTCCTTCAGTTGATAAAAAGAATTTTGAGGAGCCAATTCCTTTTTTTGAAATTATATTTATTACTCCGGCCAAAGCATCAGAACCATAAAGTGTGCTTTGAGGGCCCCGTAATATTTCTATTCTTTCAATATTATCAACCGGAAGATTTCCAAAATCAAAAGAACCTCCCGGATCATTCGGCATATTAATTTCAATTCCATCCATTAATATTAATGTATGCCCGGGATTTGCACCTCTTGTAAAAACATTTGCAAAAGAACCAAATGCACCTTGCTGAACAATGCTTAGCCCGTATTCTGTTTTTAGCAATTCAAGCACATTGATTTTTTTCTTTTGTTCTATTTCGGCGGAGTCAATAACAGTGATGGAGCTTGCTAATTCAAGTGTGGAAGTTGGAGTTCTTGTTGCAGAGACAACAACTTCGGAGAGAGTGTAAATTTTTGCAGAATCAGTTTGTGCCGGAGAAAAAAATGAAAGAAGAAAGACGAAAGTGATAAGTTTAATTTTTGCCATAGAAGTTACTCCTGTAAATTTGTTGGTAGTAACTTCGTGGGAGAGTTAATGAATGTTAGATCTGACAATCATTAATCTAACCTCACCCGCGAAGGTTGATAATTTAATTGTTACGGCAGGTCTCCTGGCTTGCTTAGTCATCTGTAATTAGTCATCCGTCATTGGTAGAATTTTTACTAATGACAAATGACCAGTAACTAATGACCAACTTACAGTTGCGCGACAGCGCCGGATTCTCACCGGACTTCCCTATATTTCCCGTTCTATTCCGAATATCGGAACAGCGGGACACCGTAATCATAATTTTAAAGAACTTGTGCGAAGATAAATTTATTTAATTGAAAATCAAACATATTAAACACAAACAGATTTTAAAATTTTTGTTGTAAACTGCTTTAGATAAGTATATATTTAAAATATATATCATAGGAGAAAATATGGATACAGCAAAATTATTCAATAATGGTAAAAGCCAGGCTGTAAGACTTCCCAAAGCTTACCGGTTGAAAGGTAAAGAAGCATTTATAACAAAAATTGGTGATGCAATTATTCTTCTTCCAAAGAAAGAAAGATGGAATACTTTGATTGCAAGCCTGGATAAATTCTCAATTGATTTTATGTCTGAAAGAATTCAACCCGAATTAGAGAAAAGAGAAGAGTTGTTTTAATGAAATTCCTTCTTGACACAAATACATGTATTTATATTATAAAAAGAAAACCTGAAAGCGTAATAGAAAGATTTAAAAAACTTAAGTCAGGTAGTATTGCAATATCAAGCGTTACAACAGCAGAATTATTTTATGGTGTATACAAAAGTTCTAAACCAAATGAAAATATGATTGCTCTACAGGAATTTCTGGCACCACTTATAAGACTTGAGTTTAATAATGATGATTCAGTCGTGTATGGCAAAATCAGAGCACAGTTAGAATCAAAAGGATTACCAATTGGAGCTATGGATATGCTCATTGCTGCACAAGCATTGAACCGGGAACTGATTTTAGTTACCAACAATGAAAAGGAATTCAACAGGATAGACGAATTAATAATTGAAAACTGGGTGAAATAATCTCTTGTGAAGAAGAATCATAACATAAAAAAGTAACCTTCGAAGTCATAAGTGTACCTCGAAGGTTTATCAATACAATTCTACCTTACTTCAAATTCCGGTATTCTTCCAGGTGTCCAGGGTGCCTTATATCTTTCTAAATCATCCTCAAGATTCTTCAAATCAACATTATAAATTCTTTTTATTTCATCAAGTACAGGAGGGAATTCCTCCGATAAAATATTATAAGCATTTTTTTCATTTTGTGTAATGTTTGAAGTTGAACGTGAATGAACATATTGAAGTATATTCAGTCTTTCATTAAATGTTGGAGGAGATGGCGGAGTTTCTTCTACACTTGGATGATCTGCATCCCTTGTAAACCTTAAGCTGATATCTTTTAATTGATTAGAAATACTGTTCGCTCTTACCATTAAATCTTCAGGAGCTTCCGGAGTATTAACCAATGCTTGTTTAACAATCTCAATCCTCTTCATCATATCATTTAAAAAGCTTTCGATTCCATTTACGCTTCTGCAAATCTCATTTGCTTTTTTCTGGAATGCAATTAATTCATCATACTGATCTGCAGGTAAAGTTGTATTTTTAAGAAGAATTGTACTAAACTCAACAGGACCTGCAAGTTCTTTAATTCCATCTCTTGTTACCATTGAAAAAGAGACTTTATATTTTCCCGGCAAAACTAATGTACTGCTTTTTTGTTCTTCAACAGGATTAAATTTATCTTTAACAGAAACAGGCGATGTATTGTAATATCGTAAATCCCAAACAACCCTTTTAACTCCTTTCTCAGCAGACTTTGTAATTTTTCTAATAATGTTTCCAGCTTCATCTGTAATTGTAAAAACGAGATAAGGAGCTTTCTCTTCTTTCTCTAATCTTAGTTCTTCGTTAGTTGGCTGATAAATCTGTTTTCCTTCTTTGAATAATTCTTTCTCTTTATCTTTTCTAATCTGGTTCAGAGTTTTCGGAACTTCTTTTATATAGTAAGTAAACACAGCACCGAATTCCGGATTTGCTGCTTTGTAATAAGTTGAACCCTGTCCATATCTTGCAGGGGTTTTCATATACATTAAAGCATCTTTAACAGGGAAGAGGTGAGATTCCTTTTTAAGAAGATCATCATTTAAATCTCTTAAAGGAGAATAATCATCAAGTATATAAAATCCTCTGCCGAAAGTTGCAATTACAAGATCATTTTCTCTTTTTTGTATTGCAATATCTTTTACGGATATAGTCGGCAAGCCGGATTTTAACTGTGTCCATTTTTTTCCGCCGTCGGTAGTAAAGAAAACACCGAACTCCGTACCCACGAAAAGTAAATCAGGATTAATAAAATCCTGTTCAATAGAAAGAACTGTATGCCTGTCAGGAAGATTTCCTGCAATTGAATTCCAGCTTTTTCCTTTATCATTACTTTTTAGAAGATAAGGTTTGAAATCATCTCGCTTAATATTATTGAATGAAGCGAACACAACATTCTCATCAAACTTGGATGGACAAATATCACTTACATAAGTATATTCAGGAACCTCAGGGAATTCGGAAATCTTACGCCATGTTTTTGCATCTTCGAAAACCTGGATTAAACCATCATCTGTTCCGGCATAAAGAAGATTTTCTTTTACCGGAGACTCACACAAAGAAATAATAGTTCCGAAAAGTGAAGTTGATTTATCTTTTGATACTGCATCAATACTCCAGTATTTTCCCATTACCTGCCATGTGTTGCGGTCAATCTGTCTTGTAAGGTCATCACTTATTCTTGTCCATGAATCACCTCTGTCCTCGCTTCTGAAAACAAAATTGGCAGCAGTATAAATTCTTTTATTATTATGAGGAGAAATAAAAAGAGGCGTATCCCAATTCCATTTGTAAGTTAATTCTCCTTTCAATGGTTCCGGCCTTATATCAACAGCTTCAGTGCTTGCCCTGTCGTAACGGACCATATTCCCATATTGTGCTTCAGCATAAATTATATTTGGGTTTTCCGGATCAATATCTGTCCAGAAGCCATCACCAAAATTTGTTATGAACCAATCGTTGTTTACAATGCCATCCGTGTTGATTGTTGCCGAAGGTCCTCCCATACTTGCATTATCCTGAGTTCCTCCAAAGACGTAGTAAAAAGGATAGCTGTTATCAACATTAACTCTGTAGAACTGGGTTACAGGCAAATTCTCTTTGTGATGATAAGTTTCCCCGCCATCATAGGTTTCATAAATTCCGCCATCACCGCCGATTAAAAAATGTTCAGGATAATCAGGATCAATCCACATTGCATGATCATCAACGTGGCGGTTTTTAATTCCAATATTTTTCCAGGTTTTCCCTCCATCAAGAGTAACTTTAGAATAAACATCCATCGAATAAATTTTATCAACATTTTTTGGATCACAGAATATTTCATTAAAATACTGACCGGATGAAGTGTATTCACTCATTCTTTCCCAGCTTGCACCGCGGTTTGCCGATCTGAAAAATCCTCCTTTGTTTTCTGCAGCTTCCATTATGAGGTAAACAATATCCGGATTTACTGGTGATACTGCGATATCCATTCCGCCAATATCAACTGAAGGCAATCCTGTCATAATTTTTTCCCAGGTTTCTCCGGCATCAACAGATTTATAAACTGCAGATTCAGGTCCGCCGGAAATTTTTGTAAACACGTGTCTTCTTCGTTGTTCCGAAGTTGCATACATAACATCAGGGGTTCGGGGATCATAAATAACATTATTAACTCCGGTATGCTCGCTTATCTCAAGAACCTTCTTCCAGTTCTTTCCCCCATCAATAGTTTTGTAAAGACCTCTGTCGCCTCCGGGACCCCAAACAGAACCTTCAGCAGCAACAAAAACTATATTTGAATTTCTCGGATCAATTACAATTTCACCAATCTGCCGGGATTCTTTCAATC
>CAZECH010000022.1:0-16237 GCA_964510675.1 uncultured Ignavibacteriaceae bacterium | reverse complement strand
TACTTCGGATTCTTTAATATTAATTTCAACAGACAGTCTTGCTTCGGATTTGACCCAAATAAGTATTAAAGATTCAATTGTAATTGTTGATACTCTCTACCCGATTTATCAAAAACCTTTTTACCAAGGAAGTTTTTTTATAACCAGAGAAGCTATTGATATGCTTGATTACAGATATACAGGAAATTTATTTTCTTCTGCCGGATTCAGTTTATTTAAGGATAAAGGTTTAATCGGGCAGCCTAATGAATTTATTCTTTATGGAAATGGATTTGGTGAAGTGGGTTTTTTTAAAGATGGAATTCTATATAATAACAGGCTTACACATATATTTGATCTCAATCTTATCCAGAATGAATCAATAGACTCAATTGAGATTTTTCCTTTGCCGAGAGGATTTCTATATGGAGCAGATAATTATATCGCTGCTCTTAATTTTATCCAAAGAGATTTTATCACTTCTGCTCCTTACACAAGAATTAAATATTACGAAGGCCCCGAAGGAGAAGCTTTTTTTGATGGAATGTTTAATGCTTCTTTTCTTAAAAAATTTAATTTTACTTTTGATGTAACCAACAGGAAATTTGACGGGACTTACACCAACAGCGATTTCAGCATTTGGCAGGCAACGGTCAAATTAAAATATTTCCTTTCCAATAAAATAAATATTATTGGCTCATATTCATTAGTAAGCTCTGAAATCGGCCTAAACGGTGGAGTTGATGTTGACAGCATATCTAATTCAACAAATGATATAAACAGTATTCTTTACTCTGTTCTTGATGCCCCGGTTGTTTATCCAACTTTAAGACAAAAAAATGAGTGGGACAAATTTGGTTTGCGGTTATTTGGAGACTTTAATGATTTTTATTCTGATTTAAATTTTTACTACCACCATATAAGGGAAAAATATTCTGGCATTCCAACAAAAGACGAAATTACAAACTTTGTTTGGGGTACAGCATTAAAACAATCTTATTCACCTTCATTTTTAAAAATAGTGTTAAACGGAGTTTTAGAAAAGAGAGAATTGAGTTATTATTTTGCTGATACAGTTACAGGATTTCAGAATAATAAAACCCAGTATAATGTTTTCTCGCTCTCACCCGTTTTGTCGTTATATCTTCTTGACAGTACTCTTATTCCTTCTGTCTTTTACAAGTACACAAAATATTCCCAAATGACAAATGCACAAAAAGGGGTTGGAGTTGATGTAACATTAAAGATGTTAAATATTATTGATCTTTACTTCGGTGTAAGCAGATTTGATTTTCTTTATAATCTTGAAACTGATGTGTATGAAATGGGTGTAAGAATTAATTATAATAAATTATTTACAAATATTAAATTATTCGGCAGGAAAAATTTTATAAGTTCCTCTGGAACAGTTCCACAAACATTAATGCCCTTCTTCAATGTAACAGAAACATCAAGTGATCTGATGGGTTTTGCATTAAATCTTAAATATGATTACTGGAAACTTGGCTTTGAAGGAGGATTTAATTACAATTCTTTTAAGAAGAACCAAGGGCCCTTAACATCTGAAATTAAAATGCATTTTAATGGGGGGATTTTTTATAAAGATATTCTCTTCAACAATAATCTCGATTTAAAAACCGGGTTCGTTCTTAAGTATTATGATTTTGAATCGGATGATTTTAAATCCGCTTACCAAGTCGATTTTACAGTTGCAGGAATAATTCAGCAAACTGCTATTGTTTATTTCTCCTGGGAAAATCTTTTAGGAGAAAAATATTTTATTGTTCCTTATTATCCTATGAGAGAAAGAGGAATTCGTTTTGGGTTATCGTGGGAGTTGTTTAATTAGAATAAGTTTTCGCCGAATTTATCTTATTTACCAATAGTCATTCATTCCCACGAAAGCAAGAATCTCCTTAAGATTGTTTTTGATTCCCGTTCTCATGGGAATGACAAATAAACCCCTACTTTTAAAATACTCTTTTTAATCAGAGATGCTGAAATAAAATCGGCGTACATAAAATAAATTATAAACTCAGCCTGTCTTTAAATTTAATTGCCTGCCTGCGCGAGACTTCAATTTTGTGCCCGCCTCTTAATTTTACAAGAAGACCGCCGTTCAGCCAGGTTTCAATATTTTCAATCCATTTTAGATTAATAATGTGTTTCCTGTTTGCACGGAAGAATGATTTGCTGTCGAGTCTTTCATCAAGATAATTCAATGTTCTTAGGATGAGCGGTTTGTTATCTTCAAAATAAATGCGAACATAATTTCCTTCAGACTCAAATAATCGTACTGTTTCGAGTTTTACAAACCAGCACCTTTCGCCATCTTTAACGAAGACCTGGTCTTTTTCAGACAGGATGCTGCTGTTAAGCTGAGGTAAAATTTCCTTTTTATTTTTTTCGATAAGTTTCTTAACAGTATCTTCAAGTCTTTTTGGTTCGATAGGTTTAAGCAGGTAATCCAATGCATTGTATTCAAATGCTTTCAAAGCATACTCATCATAAGCTGTTGTAAAAATAATGGTTGGAACGCTATCGAGCTCTTCAAGAAGATCGAATCCACTTTTACCCGGCATCTGGATATCAAGAAAAACCAAATCGGGATTTAACTGTGTTATCTTTTCAAGAGCATCTTCAACGTTAACAGCTTCGCCCACAACATTTATTTCCTTAAATGGTTGAAGAAGTCTTTTTAATTCTACTCTTGCGAGCCTTTCGTCATCAACTATTAATGCTTTCATTCTTTATTCCTCCTATTTATCCCATTATTGGGGTACTGGAATTAAAAGTTCGGTGAGAACTTCTTTTTCATTATAATTTGAAATATGGAACTGTGCTTTCTCTCCGTATATAAGACTAAGCCTGTGCTTAGTGTTGTTTATTCCAAAACCGGAGGAAAGTTTTAATGCTTCAGAATCAATTTGACCTGTGTTTTTAATTTTAATAAATAATTTTGAATTCGCCAAGGTTGTCTCAATGCTTATCTTTCCGCCTTCGGTTCTTTTTGTAATGCCATGCTTAATTCCGTTTTCAACCAGAGTCTGGATCATCATTGGCGGAATTTCAATCCTTCCGGATTTCGGATCAACCTTTACTTCATATTTTAACCTTTCTTCAAAACGAATCTTCTCAAGAGCAAGATAATCTTCAATTGCCTGCATTTCTTCTTCAAGAGGAACTGTTTCTGCTCTTTCAATTTTAAGCGCATAACGTAAAATGTTGGAAAGTTTTGTCACTGCGGTTTGTGCTTTCTGCGGATCTTCTTTTATCAAAGCTCTTATGCTGTTTAAAGCATTAAACATAAAATGTGGGTTAAGCTGTGATCGAAGCGTCCGTAACTCAAATTCTTTTACAGCATTCTCCCAGATCAGCGATTCAATCTCCGCTTTCTTGTAATTTTCAAAAAAATGAAAGGCAAAATAGATAAGAGACCAGAAAATAATCACGCTGCTTAAATTAACTGTTCCTATCAGCAAAGACGAGGGGTTGAACTTTGACGGATCATAAATCTCAAAGATAAGGCTGGAAATATAAAGGAGGGAAAATAATATTGTTCCCGTTATTAAGCTTGCAACTAAAATTCTTGGGATTAATTTTTTTAATGGCAGCCCAACCCAGCTTTTTCTTTTTATTTGTCTTCTGTAAAGATGCGTAAACCATAAACCTATTGCACAAAGCAGAACGGTGCTTATTACTTTTTCCCAGGTAAGACTATCAACCGTTGCTAAAACTATTAAGTTTAAAACAGCATAAACCGACCAGCCTGTTACCTGGCAAGTTTTGTAGAGCTTATAGCGGTCAATTCTTTGTATTTTATCTCCCACTTTGTCTGATGAAGGCATATATTTGTTTAAGTAACTGTCTTCCTCTTGTCCTTTCGATACATAAAGCATAGTTAATATAATCTTATAGCTGTTAAAAAAAAATTATTATTACATCATTTAGATATTCAAATTAAACTTTGTGCTACTAACTCTATTAGTATTTATTATCAGAGGTATAAAATGGGGATGGGTGGAATGAAGTTCAAGTATAAGTTCACGAACAAGAGCAGGGGCAGGGGCAGGAAGCATTCAACTATTCATCCATTGCACTTTTTGAATGATTGAATGGCTGAATTGAATGAAATATAAATTTAATTAAATATGCTTATAAAGTCAGTATATCATTATAAATAATAAATGCCATTAAGAGAAGAAGAATTACAAAGCCGGTATTCTGAATTGCAATCTTTACTTTAACCGGAATTTCCCGTTTGGTTATTCCTTCAATTAAAATGATTATAAGATGACCGCCATCAAGAACCGGGAAAGGTAAAATATTAATTATTGCCAAGCTAAGGCTCAACAAAGCAAGAAAGTAGAGAAAGCTTACTATGCCTGTATCGGCTGATTGTGCTGCAAATTGTGCTATCTTAACAGGACCTCCAAAAGCTTTCCCAAATTCTATTTCACCACCAATTACTTTCCCAAGCATGGTGAAAGTAAGGTTTGTCATTTTAACAATATCAAGCCATCCAAGGTAAAATGCTTCTAAGAAGCCATGGCTTTGATAATCAATTTCGCCAGTAAAGTCATGTCCTATATAAATTCCGATTTCACCCTTTTCATTGGGAGTTACTGCCACATCTAAGGTATCTCTATTCCTGGTTAAAAGAATATTGATTGCCTTGTCTTTATTTTTTTTAATCAATTGGGTTACCTGGGAACTCGAATAGACGGGTATTTCATTCAATTTAAGTAGAATATCATCAGTAAAAATTCCAACTTCCTGAGCTGGAGAGTTTTCTAAAACCCCTTTAATAATTGGTTTGCTTAATCCTTCCGGCAGAAGAAATCTGTCAGTTGTTTCATCCGGAATTTTAGAACGGGGAAATGATATACTCTCAACTTTACCATTTCGTTCAATTTTAAGTGAAAGATCCTGTCCTAATGTATTTATAAAAAGTTCCTCATTTAATGTTTCCCAGTTGTCAACTGATTTTCCATTGACAGCAAGTATCTTATCACCTGCAACAAAGCCAATTGAATCAGCGGGGCTGTCGGGAATAACAAAACCTATGCTTGTAGTTTTGGTAATTTGTTTTTCCTGGAAAAAGTTACGACCCCAGAAAATAATCCATGCTAGGAGGAGATTCATTAATACTCCTGCAGTAATTACAACAACTTTCATCCAAACAGGTTTAGCCCGGAACTCATAGGGTTGTGGCTCTTTATTTGCGAAATCAACATCCATACTTTCATCAACCATCCCGGCAATCTTTACATAACCGCCAAGAGGTAAAAGACACAACCTGTAATCAGTATGACCCTGACCATCAAAATCTTTAGGAAGATCTCCGAAAGTAAAACCTTTGATTTTGTTCCACCCGAAAAGACGTTTTCCAAAACCTATCGCGAAAACGTCTGCTCTCATTCCACATAATTTTGCAGCAGCAAAGTGTC
This sequence comes from uncultured Ignavibacteriaceae bacterium, assembly GCA_964510675.1. Taxonomy (GTDB): domain Bacteria; phylum Bacteroidota; class Ignavibacteria; order Ignavibacteriales; family Ignavibacteriaceae; genus RBG-16-34-14. The sequence goes on along the minus strand of CAZECH010000022.1, from coordinate 10,808 downwards.
CGAATTCATGAACAAAGACGAGTATTGCAATTGTTATAATAAAATAAATTACATAATCCATTTACCGTATTGCTCCTGTTGTTCTGATTTTAAAAATAATAATCTTATCAAGATAAATGCCGTAAAGAAAGTTAAAAATAATTTTGTTCAAATAAGGTTTTCCGCAAACCGGCGCGTTATTTTATCACATTCAATTATCGTTTCAAGATCGGGAGATCTGTGATTCTCAATCCTGTCTAAAGCCTTATTTATTATGGTAGGAATATAAGTAAAACTTATATCACCTTTAAGGAATTTATCAACCGCCACTTCATTGGCGGCATTAAGAATACAAGGTGCTGTGCCACCTGTAGCAAGAGTATCGTATGCGAGTTGCAGGCATTTGAACTTATTTAAGTCTGGTTTATTAAATGTAAGTTCTCTTGTTAGTCTGAAGTCGATTTTGGGGAAATCATTTTTTACTCTTTCAGGAAAAGATAGTGCATATTGAATCGGAAGCCGCATATCAGGAATTCCAAGCTGTGCTTTAACCGAACCATCTACAAACTCAACTAATGAGTGAATAATTGATTGAGGATGAATAACGACATCTATTTTTTCTTTTGGAAAATTAAACAACCAGTGTGCTTCAATAACTTCAAGTCCTTTATTCATTAAAGATGCCGAATCAATTGTAATCTTATTTCCCATCTTCCAATTTGGATGCGAAAGTGCTTCCTCAATAGTAACATTATCCAAATCTTTTTTCGATTTATTAAGGAAAGGACCGCCGGAAGCTGTAAGTATTAGCTTTTCAACTTCCTCAATTCTTTCACCAATCAAACATTGATAAATAGCACTATGCTCTGAATCGACAGGAATAATCTCAGCATTATAATCCTTGCTGAGTTTTGTAATTAACTCACCTGCCACTACCAGTGTTTCTTTATTTGCAAGCGCAATTCTTTTCCCTCTCTTTACAGCCTCTATTGTAGGAAGTAATCCTGCAAACCCAACCATTGCACCAAGAAGAATATCATAATCGCAATTTGCTGCATTATATATAAGTCCTTCAACTCCCGATAATACTTCACATTTTATCCCGTCAGTATGCCTGAGTTTTTCTGCAGCAATTTCATTAACAACAACAACAAGTTCAGGTTTGAATTCATGAATCTGGGGGATTAAAAGATCAATCCGTGTGTTAATTGTTAATGCAGAAACGGAAAATTTTTCGGAGTGTTTTCTGATTACATCGAGGGTATTAATTCCTATTGAGCCGGTAGAACCAAGTATTAATAATTTTTTCATCTTTTATTGAATAACAGCGATTAAAACTATGAAAGAATGTCATCTTAATCAATGTAAAATGCGAATACCAATAACCCATAATTGCCTGCTGTTGGCACTTTTTTGTATTTTAATTCACTAAAAGGTCCGAAGTTAATTTATCCTTTTGCTTCAGAAAATTTATTATGTTGATCACAAACATTTGAGGTTGTTATGCGAAATAAACATATTTTGTTAATGTTCCTTGTTCTTTTCTTTTTTCCGGAATTATATTCTTTGCCAAGATTAAGTCTCCGCGGAGGTGGCGGGGATTGTTTGGGCTGTCACATAAATCCAACCGGTGGAAATATGAGAAACAGCAGTGGCTGGTCTTTTGGCAAAAATGTCCTTCCAATGAATTCCACAGATAATGATTTTAAGATAAGTAATAAGATCGGTGATAACATACAGTTCGGGCTTGATCTCCGGGGACAAACATTACTGCAAATGACAGACAAAACAAAGAAAATTGATTTTCAGAGAATGACAGGAACTATTTATACTAATGTTGATCTTTCTGAAAAAATAAACGTTTTTATAAGATATGATTTTATCCAATCGATTTGGGAAGGTTATGGTATTGCACGAATATTACCAAATGAAGGATATGTAAAAGCAGGATCTTTTCAACCTAATTATGGAATTCGATTAGATGATCATACTGCTTATACAAGAGCCGGCGATCTTGGATTGCTTTTCAGTTCCAATATTAAAACAGGGTTGCTGTATGATCCCCGTTATATAGAGAGTGGCGTTGAGCTCGGACTTTATTTTAGTGATTTTATTTTTTTAACTACAAGTGTAGGGAGTTCACGTTCAACTCCTTTCCTCAGTGATCCTACTTATACTGCAAATCTGAAAATTCAACCGACTATTGGAGATGATGCTGCATTATTTTTTGGCGGATCGTTTGCCGCTTTTAAAGGACCGCAGCCACCATTGTTCTTTCCTAATTTTCCTGCTGTAAAAATGTACGGGGGTTATGTTGGATTTGGTTTGGGAGATTTTACATTAATGGGTGAATACGATATGGCGAATGATTTTCTCTTTAATGATTCTTCCTCCACTGCTATAATGGTTGAAACAGCTTACAGGATTATAAAAGGGTTGGAAGCTGTGGTACGGCTCGATAGGTTTGATCCAAATTCAAAGATTGATAAAGATGAATTAACAAGAGTGATAATTGGTTTTGAAATTTTCCCGTTCAGCTTTATTGAAATAAGGCCACAGTATAGAATACAATTAGAGGATCCAAGCGTTGATAACGATGCGGCATTAATTCAATTCCATATCTGGTACTAAATTATTTATTGTGAGGTTCACCTTAAAGGTGAACCTCACTTACTAAAGAAACTACTTGCTCTCTTCTTGTTTAACGAATTCTAAAGAAACTGAATTAATACAATAACGTAATCCTGTAGGTTCCGGACCATCATCAAAGACATGTCCTAAATGCCCGCCACATTTTGCACATATAACTTCTGTTCTTACCATTCCAAAACTTTTATCTTCCTTTAAAACAATTTTATCTTTTGCAAGCGGCGTCCAGTAGCTTGGCCAGCCGCAACCAGAATCATATTTTTTATCTGAATTAAAAAGCTCATTCCCGCAAGCAGCACATTTGTAAATACCTTTTTCATGATTATCATAATATTTTCCAGTAAATGCTCTTTCAGTTCCTTTCTCTCTTAAAACCCGGTATTGTTCCGGTGTAAGCTCTTTCTTCCACTCCTCTTGTGTTTTAATTACTTTATTTTCCATACCTTTTCCTCTAGAGTTTTTAGTTGAATCGGACATCATTTGATTATTAAAAGTTTCAATCGGACTGCCAGATGATTGTACAGCAACATAGAGCGCAATAATAACCAACGGAATAACAATTGCAAATAAGTTTTTAGTTTTCATTTTATTACCTTTTAAATTTTACGTATCAAATATTACAAAAACAACAACGGCAATCATCACAGAATATTCACAAATCATATAGAGTAAAACGGATATTTTGTTTATAATTGTTTTTCAGAAATTCAAATAAAATAACAGAGGGTTTCTTTATGAGAAAAAAAGTTTTTTTTGCTGCCGTTTTTATCACATTTTGTTTTTTATTTCAATCTAATGTAAATGCACAGTATACTTTAAATAAACATTATGCCGGACCTTCTATAGGCCTTTCCTTCCTTGGTTCTACATTTCAAATTGGTGGTAATTATGAATATGCAATGCAGATTGAAAACTTCGGCAAAGTTGGCATTGGCGGACTTTTAAGATATTGGGGTTATAATGAAAGTTTCTTCGGCGGGAAATGGAGCTATACAAATATTCTCATTGGTGCGCAAGGTAACTACCATTTTGAAATTAAAGGAAACGACCAGCTTGATCCTTATGCAGGAATAGTGCTTGCTTATGACGGCGGTTCTGTAAGTTATGATGGCCCCGGCAGAGATTATGCAACCCCTTCTCACGGTGGTTTGTGGTTAGGTTTACAAGGTGGAATAAGATATTTTATAAATCCTGATCTTGCTTTAACCGGGAGAGTTGGTTTTGGTACATTAAGCTATGGTGCTCTGGAAGTAGGTGTAGATTTTAAGTTTTAATCCATTCGCTTTTATAATCGTTTGTGTCATTCCCGCGAAAGCGGGAATCTAAATTAAAAATGATCGGTTGTTATCTATCTACACTATTTCATTTTTCTAACACGAACTTCAACATCTTTCTCGTCCTTCATCAAATCAACAATTCTGGAAACATCCGTTTCACCATAATGATATGGATAAAGTATTTTTGGTTTAAAAGCTTTTGCAGCATCGGCTACCATTTCGGGTGTCATTGTATAAGGCAGGTTCATTGGTAAGAATGCAATATCAATGTTTTTTAACGCTTTCATCTCAGGAACATTTTCAGTATCGCCAGCTACGTAAACTTTCTTATCACTAAAAGTGATGACATACCCATTGCAGGTTCCTTTTGTATGAAACGGTTCTCCATTGTCTCTCTTATGAATAAGATTATAAGCGGGAACAGATTCTATCTCAATTCCATCGATAGCTTTAGTTTCTCCGTTTTTCAGAACTGTTCCCCCTGCTAATTTTTCTACGCATAACTCTGTATATAATATGACTGTTTTTTCATTTCGTATCTTTTCAATTGCCTGTGGATCCAGATGATCCCCATGATGATGAGTTACAAGAATAATATCAGCCTTTGGAAGTGTTGAATAATCTGCCAACTTACTGAATGGATCTGCATGTATAATTTTCCCGTTATAAGAAAACATCAATGTACCATGACCAATAAAAGTAATTACTATATCCCCGTTGGATGTAGAAATTATGTCGTTTTCAAATTGAGTCTGGGCAAAATTTGAAACGGCAATAAAAGTAATACCGGCAATAAAAATTATTTTAAACATATTTTCTCCTTGTTATGAAAATCAACTTTTTGTATGATAGCGCAGGTAATTGTGTAATCTATCCACAAATAAAAAATTTATAACTTAGAATATTCAGTTTGAGATATAAAAATATGAAAATTCAAAAATATAAATTCCCTGTTTTTCTGTTTTTACTCACATTTTTAATATCTGCCGCATATATCACTAAATCGAATCCTGATAAAAGGACTTCTCCAAATTTAATTGCCGATTCATTGCAAAATATCGGGCATGCAAGCATGAAGATTAAAACTGCAGAGGGGAAAGTTATTTATATAGATCCTTTCCAGCCCGGAGATTATTCCGATTCTGCCGATATTATTCTTGTAACTCATGGTCACGGAGATCATAATCAAACAAATCTTGTTACAAAAAAATCAACCTGTACAACAATAACTCATGTTCAGTCAAATATCGGCGGCATATATCAGAGTTTTAATATTGATGGTATTAAAATATATTCTGTTGCTGCTTATAATGATAATCATAATATTAATCAATGTGTAGGCTATGTTATAGAGTTTAATGGAATAAAACTTTATCATGCCGGGGACACAGATAATATCCCCGAGATGACGAATCTTGCTGATAGTAATATTACATATGCTTTGTTGCCCATTGATGGGTTTTTTAATATGAGCTCCGAAGAGGCAACTACAGCAGCAAACAATATCCAGGCAAATTTCAGTATACCGATTCATACAGAAAGAACTCCAGATGATTACAACGAAGAAAATGTGGCATTATTTATTCCAACAAACAGATTATTAGTCAGGCATGGTGAAACAATTGCGTTAGTTAGCCCAAGTACTGATGCGGAAAATTTTTCCGAATTCCCTTCAGATGTCAAACTCTATCAGAGTTATCCAAACCCATTCAATCCCAGTACAAAAATTAGTTTTTCAATTCCAACATCTTCTTTTGTAACCCTTAAAGTTTTTAATTTAAATGGAAGTGAAATTGCAACTTTGGTTGAAGAACAAATGCCAGCTGGAAATTATACAAGAGAATGGAGCGCTGTAAATATGCCAAGTGGAGTTTATTTTTATCGTTTACAAACCGGAACATTTACTGATACCAAAAAGTTTGTGCTTCTGAAGTAATAAATTATTTGCAAATATTTTTTGAATTATTATTTTTTCTTCCAGTAATCAGGTGCTTCTTTCATATTTGGATCGGGGCGCTCCATCCAGCGTTCAGGACGATTGAGTTCCTGAAAACCGAATTTACGATAAAGTTCGTGTGCATCTTTTGTTGCAAGTACCCAGCGGCGAAAACCTTGTAGTTCGGGGTGAGTCAAGATAACTTCCATCAGCCATTTAGATAAACCTTTACCCCTATGTTCAGGAAGAATAAAAACATCAGCAATCCATGCAAACGTAGCATAATCTGTTACAACACGAGTAAAGCCAACCATTTTATCATGATAATAAACACCAAATGGCAGTGAGTTTTCTATTGATTTTTGAACTAATTCAATTGAACGCCCGATACCCCAGTAAGATTGTGTTGAAATGAAATAATGAATTGTCTCAATGTCTAATCTTGCACGGTCTGTGCTGATTGTGTATTCGGCATACCTTTGTTCGTTTAACATTCGCTGATATTTCAATTGTTAAATTAAACATCATAATTAAGAATTGGACCAAGCCACCTCTCAACTTCCTCAAGGCTCATTCCTTTTCTTCTGTGATAATCAAGTATCTGGTCTTTCCCAATCTTACCAACATTAAAATATTTAGATTGAGGATGTGCAAAATACAATCCCGAAACAGAAGCTGCGGGGTACATTGCAAGAGATTCAGTCAATTTTATACAAGAATTCTTTTCAGCATCAAGAAGATCGAAGATAATTTGCTTTTCTGTATGATCAGGCTGAGCGGGATAACCCGGCGCAGGTCTTATCCCCTGGTAAGATTCTTTTACAAGCTCTTCATTTGAGAATTCTTCTTCAGGCGCATAGCCCCAGTATTTTTTTCTAACAAGTTGATGCAAATGTTCAGCGAAGGCTTCAGCAAAGCGATCTGCAATAGCTTTAACCATAATGCTGTTATAATCATCATGATCATGTTCATATTTCCTAACTAACTCATCAGTACCTATTCCGGAAGTTACAGCAAAGGCCCCTATGTAATCTTTTATACCGCTTTCTTTAGGTGCAATAAAATCAGACAAAGCTAAATTAGGAAGGCCATCACTTTTTTCTGATTGAGATCTTAAGGTATGAAGAACCCTATTTACTCCTTTTCTAGTTTCGTCTGTATAGATTTCTATATCATCAAATGCTACCGTATTTGCAGGGAATAATCCGAATACTCCATTAGCCTTTAAAAGTTTTTCCTTAATAATCTTATCCAGCAACTCATTTGCATCATCATAGATTTTTTTGGCTTCAGTACCGTACTTCTCATTTTTGAATATTGCAGGATATTTCCCTTTTAATTCCCATGTTAAAAAGAAAGGCGTCCAATCAATATATTCTCTTATCTTTTCAAGTGGATAATCCTGTAAAACAGTTACACCTGATTTATCAGGTTTAACTATTTGAATTTTTTCCCAGTCTGTTTTAAGTTTATTCTCTCTTGCTTTCTCAATAGTTAAATATTTTTTCTCTTCTCTTCTTTTTAAATGCGATTCTCTCAGTTTAGTATATTCCTGTTTCGTCTCACTTATAAAATTTTCTTTAATGGATTTATCAGGATTAACAAGATTGCTCACAACTGGAACACTCCGCGATGCATCAAGCACATGAATTATAGCACCACTGTAATTTGGAGCAATTTTTACTGCTGTATGCATACGCGATGTTGTTGCGCCGCCAATAAGAAGCGGAAGACTAAATCCGCGTCTCTCCATTTCTTTTGCAACATGGACCATCTCATCTAGTGAGGGTGTAATTAAACCGCTTAAGCCAATGACATCAACTTTTTCATCAATAGCAGTTTGTAAAATTTTATCGGTTGGAACCATTACACCAAGATCTACAACTTTATAATTGTTGCAGCCAAGAACAACTCCTACAATATTCTTACCTATGTCGTGAACATCACCCTTTACCGTAGCCATTAGAACTTTGCCCACTTCACGGGTATCGTTTGAAGCAAATTTTTCTTCTTCAATATAAGGAATGAGGTAAGCAACCGCTTTTTTCATTACTCTTGCGCTCTTCACAACCTGCGGTAAAAACATTTTCCCTGAACCAAAAAGATCTCCAACCACATTCATCCCTGCCATTAAAGGTCCTTCAATCACTTCAATTGGTTTTGAAAAGAATTTCCTGGCTTCTTCCGTATCTTCTTCTATATAATCAACTATACCTTTTATTAATGCATGTTTTAATCTTTCCTGAACAGATGCATTGCGCCATTCATCTTTCTTTACTTCTTCTTTTCCTTTTTGCTTAACGGTCTCAGCAAACTCTACAAGTCTTTCCGTTGCATCACTTCTTCGATTGAGAAGAACATCTTCAACAAGAGTTAAAAGGTCTTTTGGAATTTCTTCATAAATTTCAAGTTGCCCTGCATTAACAATTCCCATATCCATTCCGGCTTTTATTGCATGATAGAGAAAAGCTGAGTGCATAGCTTCACGTACAAGGTTGTTCCCTCTGAAAGAAAAAGAAATATTACTAACACCTCCGCTAACTTTAACTAGAGGAAGATTTTGCTTTATCCATCTTGTTGTTTCAATATAATCAACAGCATAGTTATTATGCTCTTCGATCCCAGTTGCAACCGTAAGGACGTTCGGATCAAAAACAATATCCTGCGGAGGAAACCCGACTTCTTCAGTCAGAATTTTATATGCACGTTTGCACACTTCAATTTTTCTTTCATAACTGTCTGCTTGTCCATTCTCATCAAACGCCATTACAATAACCGCAGCACCATATTGTAAAACCTTCCGGGCATGATCTTTAAATACTTCTTCTCCTTCTTTGAGACTGATTGAATTTACGATTCCTTTGCCCTGAAGACATTTTAATCCTTCTTCGATAACAGACCATCTTGATGAATCAATCATTATCGGAAGCTTTGCAATATCAGGTTCGACAGAAAGAAGATTGATAAACTTAACCATAGCTTCTTCGGAATTAAGAAGTCCTTCATCCATATTTATATCAAGAATCTGGGCTCCACCATCTACCTGGTTTCGGGCTATTGCAAGCGCACCTTCAAAATCTCCGGATAGAATAAGATTAGCAAACTTTTTAGAGCCGGTTACATTTGTCCTTTCGCCAACGTTTACAAAATTAGTTTCTGGATGAATTATAACTGGTTCTAACCCACTTAATTTGAGATACGGTTTTATTTGGGGAATTTTTCTTGGTTTAATTTCCCTTACAATATCAGCAATATATTTTATGTGTTCAGGTGTTGTACCGCAGCATCCGCCAACAATATTATAAAAACCACTTTCGCCATACTCTTTAAGTATTGAAGATGTTACATTTGGTGTTTCATCATACTCACCCATTTCATTTGGAAGCCCTGCATTTGGATAAATGCTGATGTAGTGAGGAACAATATTGGAAAGTTCCTCGATGAATGGACGCATCTGTTTTGCACCTAAGGAACAGTTTAATCCAACACTTAATATATTTTTTGAATGAGAAACAGAAACCCAGAATGCTGCCGTTGTCTGTCCGGATAATGTTCTCCCGCTTAAATCTACAATTGTCCCGGAAATCATTATTGGAATTTTTTTATTAGTTTGATTCAAATATTCCTGGATTGCATAAATAGCAGCTTTACCATTTAGTGTATCATAAATGGTTTCTATAAGAAGAATATCAACGCCGCCATCAACAAGTCCTTTAGTCTGCTCATAGTATGTCTTCATCATATAATCAAAAGTAACTGCGCGGTAACCCGGATCATTAACATTGGGTGAAAGAGAGAGAGTTCTGTTGGTTGGTCCTAAAGCGCCTGCAACAAAACGAGGTTTGTCCGGCTGTTTCTTTCTGAATTCTTCTGCAACTTCTACAGCTATTTTCGCGGACTGATAATTAAGTTCATACGCAAGATGTTCAAGCTTATAATCACCCTGTGATATTGAATTAGCATTGAATGTATTCGTTTCGATAATATCTGCACCGGCTTCAAAATAAGTTCTGTGAATTTCTTTGATAACTTTGGGCTGAGTTATGCTTAAAAGATCATTATCGCCCTTTAGATCATGTGGATGGTCTTTAAATCTATCGGCTCTGAAATCTTCTTCAGATAATTTATAACTCTGAATCATTGTTCCCATTGCCCCATCAAGAACAAGAATTCTTTCATTTAATAATTTATTTAATATGTCGATAGTTGAATTCATGTTTTATTCTTAATTAAAATAAAAAACCTCTTCCGATGATCAGAAGAGGCTTTAAATATTTCCATCTTCATCTCATCTTTCCTCCGATTTATCGGTGGCAGGAATTAGCACCTTAGCATCCCGTTAAAAGTGGGATTGGTTGCTACGGCTTTCATAGGGCCTGTTCCCTCAGCCGTTCTCGATAAGAATAAATATTAAAGAACTACTAAACTCACTTTCAAAGATATAAAATATTGGTGTTTTGTCAATCATACTTATAAACCACATTATCTTTGTTATAAAATCTTAGGTAAGTATAAAGTAACTTATGAATTCATTCCTTTGTAAAGACGTTTAAATATAATTAAATTGTCTTTTATTAAAAACAATTGATAATTACCATGGTAATTGTAACTGGCGGAGCGGGTTTTATTGGAAGTGCAATTGTATGGCGGCTTAATAACCTTAACTTTGATGATATACTAATTATTGATAGCCTTGGGACTGATGAAAAATGGAAAAACCTTGTTGGTTTGGGCTTCAAGGACTTTATTCATAAAGATGATTTTTTGCCTCTTCTTCATTCATCCTCTTTTGGAAAGATCGATTATATAATTCATATGGGAGCAAACTACTCAACAACTGACAAGGATGATAAATTTCTTTGCCGTTGACGGCAGAATAGTGCTGGTAGATCTGCCGGGTTACGGCTTTGCCAGGGTTCCCCCTGCTGAAAAGGCAGCTTGGAAGGTCATGGTTGAGAATTATCTCA
>CAZECH010000021.1:12127-16416 GCA_964510675.1 uncultured Ignavibacteriaceae bacterium | reverse complement strand
GGAAAATATTATTTGTGGACTACAGAAGAAATAAAAAAAATACTCGGTGATGATACTGATTTGTTTATAGAATATTTTAATTGTAAAGAAGAAGGAAACTGGGTCGATTCGGTTCATGAAACTAAAACCAGTACAAATATTCTTCACATTAAAAAGAGCATTGAAGATTTTTCTGTTGAAAATAAGATTGCTGAAGATGAGCTTAAAGAAATAATTGAAAGTGGAAGACAAAAACTTTTTAAAGTAAGAGAAAAGAGAATCCATCCACATAAGGATGATAAGATTTTAACCGATTGGAATGGGTTAATGATTTCTGCATTCTCAAAAGCAGCACAGGCTTTTAACATTAAGATTTATGCTGATACTGCATTGAAAGCAGCAGATTTTATTTTATCAGAAATGATTGATAAAGAAGGAAGACTGCTTCATCGTTACAGAGATGGTGAAGCTGCAATCTATGCAAACGCTGATGATTATGCATTTATCATTGCTGCGTTTCTTGATCTTTACGAAACAACATTTGAAGTGAAATATCTGAAAGAAGCAATAAAGCTTAATAACAGTTTTATCAAACACTTTTGGGATGAAAATACCGGGGGATTTTTATTCACCCCTGATTATGGTGAAAAATTATTAACCAGACAGAAAGAAATTTATGACGGAGCGGTTCCATCAGCTAATTCTCTGGCATTCTTAAATCTTTTAAGAATTTCAAGGATTACTGCTGAAGTTAAGTATGAAAAGATGGGTGAACGTATGAACAAATTATTCTCGGCTATTATAAATAAATATCCTTCAGGTTACACTCAGTTCCTGTCAGCTCTTGATTTTGCATTCGGACCATCTAAGGAAATTATTATTTCGGGGAATGATTCATCGGGAGATTTCAGATCAGTTATATTTAAGAAATTTATTCCTGCAAAAATTGTAATAAACATTACTTTAAAAAATGATTCCATTACTGAATTTTCACCATATATAGAGAATTATTTCCCTGATAATAACGTAACGAAAGTTTTTATTTGTGAAAACTATGTTTGTAATCTTCCAGCAGACAGTATCGAAGTTCTCAATCAAATACTGAAGTAAAAAAATCTTTTCATTATCAGTTACAAATTGGTTAAATTTATTTTAACAATCATCAGGTAGAACAAATATGGCTTTAAAACAGGAAAGCAAGCTTGTTCAGGCACTTATAAGTGAAGTGCAGTCCGGGAAAAGTTCTGCATATGAACAACTTTACAGAACTCATATTGGAAGAATTTTCACTTTTGGTTTAAGATTTTTTGAGCACGACAAAGAATCAGCCGAAGATCTGTCGGGAAAGGTTTTTGTAAATGCTTTTGAACATATAAATACTTACCCGGAAAATACAACTTTTATTTTATGGCTAAAAAAAATTACAGTTGAAGAAATAAGAAAAGGGGATTTTGAAAAACCGAAGGATACTCATCAAACAAGTCTAATTGATCAGGCAATTTTTGAATTACCTGCTGAGGAACGAATTGTTTTTATTTTACACGATATTGATAAACATTCAATGGAAGAAGTTACTGAGATAACCAGCCTTACTGAAAATGAAATAAACCTGAAATTAGATCAGGCAAGAAAATTTATGATTGAAAAGATAAGCGCAAATGATTTATCAGATCTTGATTATAAAGTTAATTTTGTATCCCAGAAATTTGATCCTGAACCTGAACTCTGGAATTCGGTTTATAATGAAATTCATAAAATTGCAACTAAAGACTATAAAGAGGATGAAGGTAATGAGAATATTTTAAATATAGGCGATGAAAAAAATACATTAAGTGAAAAATTTCAGAAACTAAAAGAAGTTAGTGAGAAAAGAAAAATCTTCTTAAAACCTCTCAAAATGACTCCTACGAGGAGAACAATGTTTACGCTCGTTTTTTTTCTTTTAATTATTGCAGCTTTCGCTTACATAATTTTTATAAGGCCCCAGCAATGGGAAGTAATTAATTTATCGGGTAACCCATCCATTAAAGGAGATCGCAAAAATATAGTTGTTGAAAACAGCAGTACTATGGAAGAAAAAGATATATTGATTACAAATAACATATCTAAGGCATTAATTAAAATCCCCGGAACAGGAGAAATTTCTTTAGAGCCGGGGACATCTGTAAAGAGAACCGGAAATGGTGGTGAAATCTCAGTCAATAGCGGAGGAATTAAAATATTAAAAAAAGAAGGAACTGAACCTTTTCCTGTGCAGGTTTATTTTACATTGATTGAAGATTATAAACCTGGTTCATATTCAATTAGTATTGAAAACCTGGGAGCTAAAGTTTACTCAACAGGTGCTTATTTAGTAATTACATCGGGTAAGATAAAAACTTATGTATTACCTGAGTTTATTTGTGAGATAAGATCTAATTCAAATGTCGGTGTTCCATATTCTTTATCAGCTTCGGAAGAATACATAAATGCAGTTAATGATTTCAGCTTTAAAGCTAAAAATGAAAGGTTGAATTTCATTTTATTACTTAGTGATGAGAGAGATGCACTGACTTTATTTAATATCTTACCAAGGGTTAGTGAAGATTCCAGGGAGATTGTAATAAAAAAACTCAGAAGTGTTGTCGATATTCCTGATGATGTTAAATATTACGATGTAGCAAATCTCAATGAGGAAGCACTTCAGAAGTGGTTGATTGCTATTGAGATGCCAAAGTAATTATTTTCTTTTTGGTCTGTGCAAATGTGAGCTTTGCCCGAAGAAAACTTCCGCGGCTTCCATAATGGTTTCAGATAATGTCGGATGAGGATGGATTGTTAATTTTAAATCGGTGAGATTAACTCCCATTTCCAGTGCAAGTACACCTTCAGCAATAAGTTCTCCAGCTCCGGGCCCGCAAATACCAATTCCAAGTAACCTTTCAGTATCGGGATCAACAATTAATTTTGTAACACCATCAGATCGCCCAAGAGTTGTGGCTCTGCCTGAAGCTGCCCAGGGGAATTTTGCAGTTTCAAATTTGATATTTTTTTCTTTTGCCTGTGTTTCTGTTAAACCTGCCCAGGCAATTTCCGGATCAGTAAATACAACTGCCGGAATTGCCATTGGTTCAAAAGTAACTTTATCACCATGGATTACTTCAACAGCGGTTCTTCCTTCGTGTGAAGCTTTGTGAGCAAGCATGGGTTCTCCAACAATATCACCAATTGCATAAATGTTTGCATCATCTGTTCGCATCTGTCTATTAACCTTTATCCAGCCGCGTTCATTTACTTTTACATTTGTATTTCCCAGACCAAGTCCTTCAGTTGTTGGCTTCCTGCCGATAGACATTAAAACATAATCATAAACTTCGTTTGTTATCTTTCCTTCTTTATTCTGAATTTTAACTTCAATTCCATCTTTAACTTCTTTAATTTCAGTTACTTTAGATTCAAGCATAACCTTTTCATAACTCTTTTCAATTCTTTTTGCAAGATGCGAAACAAGATCTCGGTCAGCTCCCGGCAACAATCCGGGCATCATTTCAACAACTGATACTTTAGTTCCTAAAGAAGCATAAACAGAACCAAGCTCAAGTCCTATATAGCCTCCGCCAATAACTAAAAGTCTTTTAGGAATTTCAGGAAGATCAAGTGCAGTGGTTGAGTTTAATACTCTTTTACTTTTAATATCAAGGGATGGAATTGTTGCAATGATTGATCCGGTTGCAATGATTGCATTTTCGAATTTAAGTTCTTCAGCTTTACCATCAATTCGGTTTATCTTTAAAGAGGATGAGTTAATAAAAGATGCTGTTCCCTGGATATAATTAATCTTTTTGGCTTTAAGCAATTGTCCCAAACCACCGGTTTGTTTGGTAACAACTTCGTTCTTCCATTCTCTTAACCGGTCAAGCTTTATTTTAGGTTTTGCAAATTCAATTCCCCAATCTTTAGCTTCCTCCGCTTCAGTAAGAAGCTTTGCAACATGTAATAATGCTTTAGAGGGAATACAACCCCGGTAAAGACAAACTCCTCCAGGATTTTTTTCTTTATCAATTAAAGTAACATTCATTCCAAGATCGGCTGCAAGGAATGCTGCCGCATAACCGCCCGGTCCTGCGCCGATTACCGTAACTTGTTTAGACATTATACTTTCACTTTTCTTAAAATTATTTTTATTCCCGTGAACCTACCTGTCGGCAGACAGGAACGGGAATCTATTCTCTAAGATTTTGTGGATTCCCACTTTCGTAGGAATGACAGTTTAAAAAAAATATGAACTTTCGTTTACCCTTCTACCAGCACCTTCATCGGGTTTTCAATTG
>CAZECH010000021.1:0-12117 GCA_964510675.1 uncultured Ignavibacteriaceae bacterium | reverse complement strand
TCTTGCTGCATCTGCGCCATCAATTACACGATGATCATAAGAAAGAGATAAAGGAAGAATCAAGCGAGGTTCAAAAGTTTTGCCGTTATAAACGGGTTCATAACTTCCTCTTGAAACACCAAGTATTGCTGTTTCCGGAGAATTAATAATTGGAGTAAAAGATGTGCCGCCTATTCCACCAAGATTTGTAATTGTAAAGCAAGCTCCCTGCAAATCATCCAGAGAAGCTTTCTTATTACGAGCTTTTTCTGCAAGAACATTTATTTCTTTGGCAAGTTCCGTCATATTCTTTAAGTCAGCATTTTTAATGACGGGAACAATCAAACCAAATTCTGTATCAACAGCGATTCCGATATTATAATATTGTTTATAGATAATCTCATTCTTCTCCATATCAACACTTGAGTTGAACTGGGAAAATACTTTGAGAGCAGAAACACAAACTTTAGTAAGTATCGCCGTCATTGTCAACTTGTCTTTATTATCATTTGCTTTCTGATTTATTTCTTTCCTTACCTTTTCTAGATCCGTTATATCAGCCTTATCAAACTGTGTAACATGAGGAATTGTAGCCCAAGCATAACTGAGATGGTCAGCAGTTTTCTGCCTTATATTGCTCATCGGTTTGCGTTCAATCTTACCAAACTTTGAAAAATCCGGAAGCTCTTCTTTCTTAATACCTTTACCAATAAATCCGCCTCTCGATTCATTCAGCTTTTTAACAAAAACTTTAACATCATCAAGAGAAATTCTTCCATTAGGCCCGGAACCAGGAATATCATTTATGTTTACACCAAGTTCTCTTGCTAATCTTCTTACAGATGGAGCTGCAGGTGCTGAATCCTTTGTAATTGGCGGCTGTTCATTTATTTCTAATGGTTGAGATTTTTCTTTTTCGCTTTTGAATCCTTCATCTGAAGGTGATTTTTTTTCTTCGCTTCCCCCGGTTTTTTGTACAGTCTTTTCTTTTTTTATTTCGGCAGATTTTGAAACTGAATATGATTCAACTTTAATAATTGTCTGTCCAACCTTAGCTTTATCTCCGCTCTTTATGAGAACCTCAATAACTTTTCCAGCAACTGAAGAAGGAACCTCAACTGTAGCTTTGTCGGTTTCTATTTCTATAACACCCTGATCCTTTTCTATAGTATCACCGGTATTAACAAGAACATTAGTCACAAAAGCAGTTGTAATATTTTCACCAAGCTCAGGGAGTTTCATTTCAACAATTCCACCTTTAGAAGAGACTGAAACTTCTGGTTCTGAAGATTGAACAGTTTTTTCTTGTTTAGCAGATTTCTGTTCTTCTCCTTTTTCTTGTACTGGTTCTTCGTTTTTATTTTCTTCAGGTTTTACTTTTTCAGTCCCTTCATTTCCCTTACCATTCTCATCAACCTTAATCAGAACCTGCCCAACTTTAATCTTATCTCCCTGCTTAACAAGAACTTCTTTTATTGTTCCTTCTACGGAAGAAGGAACTTCAACGGTTGCTTTGTCTGTTTCAATTTCGATAACTACTTGTTCTTTTTCTATCTTATCTCCTGGTTTAACCAGAACACTAACTACATCTGCCGTCTCTATATTTTCTCCCAGTTCGGGAAGTTTGAATTCCTTTGACATAAATGTCCCTGCTTAATTATGATATCATTGGATTAGGTTTAGAAGGATTAATTTTCAGATCTTTAATTGCTTTTTCAACTATGTCCATTTTAATACTTCCTTCATTTGCAAGAGCATATAATGTTGCAAGCACGATATGTTTTGCATCAACTTCAAAAAAGTCTCTCAACTCTGCACGGCCTTCACTTCTGCCAAAACCATCTGTTCCCAAAGAATATAATTTTCCCGGGAACCATTTGGATACTGAATCTGGTAATGCTTTTACATAATCTGATGAAGCAACAAAAATACCTTTTTCATTCTTTAGTACTTTTTGAATATAAGATTCTTTCGGATTTGACCCTGGGTTAAGCAAGTTGTGGCGTTCAACATTAAGCGCTTCTCTTCTAAGTTCTTTATAGCTTGTAACACTCCAGATATCGGCTGCAATTTTATAACCTTCTTCAAGAATATCTGCTGCTTTTATTACTTCGTTAAGAATTGTTCCACTGCCAAATAATTGGGCATGCAGTTTAACATTTTTTTTAGAAGAAGATTTAAACTTATACATACCTTTTACAATTCCTTCCTTCACACCTTCAGGCATTGGCGGCATTGCATAATTCTCATTCATAACAGTTAAGTAATAAAAAACATTTTCCTGCTCTTCATACATTCTTCTTATTCCATCTCTTATTATAACAGCAAGCTCGTAAGCAAAAGCAGGATCGTAAGTAACAAGATTAGGAACAGAATAAGCCAAAAGATGACTATGCCCATCCTGGTGTTGTAAACCTTCGCCGTTCAGAGTAGTTCTTCCTGCGGTGCCGCCGACAAGAAAACCTTTGCATCTCATATCTCCCGCAGCCCAAACAAGATCTCCTATTCTTTGCATTCCAAACATTGAGTAGTAAATAAAGAACGGAATCATATTTATGCCGTGTGTTGCGTAAGCATTTCCGGCGGCAATAAATGAAGACATAGAACCGGCTTCAGTTATTCCTTCTTCAAGAATCTGCCCGTCTTTTGCTTCTTTATAATAAAGAAGACTTTCCCTGTCAACAGGATCATAAAGCTGACCTACATGAGAATAAATTCCAATCTGCCTGAATAAAGATTCCATACCAAAAGTTCTTGCTTCATCAGGGACAATCGGAACAATTTGCTTGCCTATTTCCTTATCCTTTAAAAGCTTAGTAAGAATTCTTACAAACACCATTGTTGTTGATACTTCTCTGCCTTCAGTACCTTTATAAAATTCTTCTATGATTTCTTCAGGAGGAGTTTTGATTGACCTTGCAGTTACTTTTCTTGAAGGAACAAATCCACCGAGATTTTCTCTTCTCTCAAGAAGGTATTTCATTTCGGCACTATCATCAGATGGTCTGTAGAAAGGAGCACTTGCAATTTCATCATCAGAAATTGGAATACCAAAGCGTGTACGGAATTCTTTTAATTCTTCTTCATTTAATTTCTTTTGCTGGTGAGTGATGTTCTTTCCTTCACCGCTTTCTCCAAGTCCGTAACCTTTTATAGTCTTTGCAAGAATTACAGTTGGTGATCCTTCATTTTCGATAGCTGCCTTAAATGCTGCATAAACTTTTTCAGGATCGTGCCCGCCGCGTTTCATTTTTGTGAGTTGTTCATCGGACAATTTTTCTGCCATTTTAAAAAGGTCAGGCTCTTTGCCAAAAAAATGTTCTCTTATGTATATTCCCCCTTCAACAGAATATTTCTGATATTCGCCATCAACTACTTCACCCATTCTTTTAACAAGCTTTCCTTCTTTGTCTTTTTCAAGTAAGGGATCCCAGTCATTTCCCCAGATTACTTTAATAACATTCCATCCCGCACCTCTGAAAATTGCTTCAAGTTCCTGGATAATTTTACTGTTGCCCCGAACCGGGCCATCAAGCCTCTGGAGATTACAGTTAATCACAAAAATCAGGTTATCTAATTTTTCCCTTGATGCAAGAGTAATGGCGCCAAGTGTTTCGGGTTCATCTGTTTCTCCATCACCAAGAAAAGCCCATACGTGATTGCCGGTTTTTTTCTTTAAACCTCTATCCTCAAGGTAACGGTTAAAACGTGCCTGGTAAATTGCCATAATTGGTCCAAGTCCCATTGAGACAGTAGGGAATTCCCAGAAATCAGGCATAAGCCATGGATGAGGGTAAGATGACAAACCGCCGTTAGGTTTTAATTCTCTTCTGAAATTTTCGAGTTGTTCTGCTGTTAATCTTCCTTCGAGAAATGCTCTTGCATAAATGCCTGGAGAAGCATGTCCCTGGAAAAAAATTTGATCGCCATTATGATTTTCGCCTTTACCTTTGAAGAAATGATTGAATCCTATTTCATACAAAGTGGCTGCAGAAGCATAAGTAGAAATATGTCCGCCCACGCCGGCTTCGAGCTTATTGGCTCTTACAACCATAGCCATAGCATTCCAACGGATAAGACTTTTAATTCTTCTTTCGATTTCCCTGTTGCCGGGGAAAGGAGGCTGTTTTTCTTTTGGTATTGTATTGATGTAAGGAGTATTTGCCGAGAAGGGCATTTCAACTCCCGCCTGATGTGCCCGTATATGCAGTTGCTGCAGAAGTTCTCTTACTCTTTCAGGTCCGCCGTGTTCTAAAACATAATCGAGAGAATAAAGCCATTCTCTCGTTTCAATATCTTTTGTTTCCTGATCAAGTGATTTACCATTTTTCATTTTTTGATTCCTTTCCCTGCTTTTGGCAGGGATAAATATTTCAAATTCTTAGTCTGAAAATCTTTTATCTCTGCAATAAGAACAACCTGTAAAAATTTGTCCAAATTGAGGTTTATTAACTTAAAATCTGTTGAAATTGAAAAGATAATCTAATCGTTTTGGGATAGAAACTCAAGAAAAGAGAAAGTTGGGAAATGACTTGTCAATAAATTCCACATTCCTGTTTTGGATGGAGCTCTAATAGTAAATATTGAGTATTACAACACAAATGATTGCTCCGGTTATTGCCTGTGATATAACTTCGGTCTTTGACAATTTGCTTTTAAAAAAACCTAAAGGTGTCCATTTAAGCCAGGTCCATTCTTGGGGCAAAGGTTTCTGTAAGAATATGTAGTAGGTAACATCCTGCAAGCCAAAAACTTTTAATATTGCGCCGCAAAATGCCGGTACCCATCCAAACAATAAACCTAAAATTAGCAGCAGCAGTCCATCAAACATTATTTGATTAATTCTGTATGCTTTAATTATTTCTCTTCCGGGCATTTTTGTTGTTCTGCGGATAAGTGTGAAGTGATAACCGAGTATATCAAAGAGGTTGCTTAGTAATAAAAAAAGGACAGGTACAACATATAGGAAATAAAATGATAGAACTGATAATATTAAAACAAGTAAGAAATTTAATCCTGTTAATTTGTAAAGTAATATGTTTTTCAGGTCTTTCAATTTTCTATTTACTGTTATTAAAAGTTACTTCCTCTTTAAATACTTCTCAAACCACATTCTTCTCATTTCATCAACTTCTTTCCTATGTTTTTTGAGATAATGATCTCCTTCATCAAACAATTTTAAATGATATGTAAAATTCAATTCATCAAATTTTTTTGTCATTTCAATTGTCTGTTCAACCGGAACCGTTTCATCGCTTTTACCATGCATCAAGAGATAAGGAATTTTAGGAAGCTTATCTGCAAAATTTATGATTGTTCTTTCATCGAGCTTCTTCTCAAAATTTTCTATACCAAGAATTTTTTCATAAATGGAATTTCTATTATCACTTGTCAATACATAGTCTTTAAAGTTGGAAATAGCTCCAATAAGAACAGCACACAAGAAGTTTGGGTTTTTAAGTAATGTAAGATAAGTCATCATACCACCGCGGCTCCAGCCTTCAATTCCCCATTTAGTTTTGTCTGTAAACTGCAGTTCATCTGTGAGAGAAATAAGATTTAAAATATCATTAACATCATTTCCGCCAAGTTCTTCTTTTCCTTCACTTCCGGCATTACCCCTGTATTGAGAAGCAAAAACAACATAACCCCAGCTTGCAATTTGTCCATACATGCCTCTTGCAGTAAACTTATCAATCGCACCTTTATTTTCATAGCCACCCCTGTTCCAGATTATGCAGGGAAATTTCTTACCTTCATTTTCTTTTGGGTAAGCAATGTATCCTTTCACTTTTAAGCCGTCGGAAATGTAAGTTATTTTTTCAACGATTGTATTTTCATAAACCTCTTTTCCCCAGCCGCTTATGAGCATTTTTATCTGGGAATCATTCAACTCTATTTTATGTCTTTCAAATATTTTACTTCCACTCATTTGTGCTTTAGTGCTATTTAAAAAAATTTGTAAGTTTGTAGCGATTCTAAACTAAAATTACGGAAAAAATTCTGTGGCAAAAAAGAAACATCAAATAAAATCACAGCAAGCAAAAAAGAGTATAAAACTTCTTTACCAGGTTATTGCTGCAATTGCAATTCTTGCACTTATAATCTTTCTTGTTTTTCCTGATCTTTTAAGGAAGCAAAATGCCGAAGGTGAATATTTTTTTAAGAAAGAAGGCGAGCTTTCGTTTATAGATTCATTAAATAATACTAAAGCAAAAATTGATATTGAAATTGCAGATAACGATTTTGAAAGACAGCTTGGATTGATGAAAAGAAAAAGTATGGAAGAAAAACAAGGGATGCTTTTTATATTCCCGGTTGAAGAAATGCAATCATTCTGGATGCGAAATACATTAATATCTCTCGATATGATATTTGTTAATGCACAAAAAGAAATTGTTACTATTCATAAAAACACAAGAGCTCTGTCCGATCAATCATACCCTTCTTCAGCACCGGCAATATATGTCCTTGAAGTAATTGGCGGGTTTACAGATAAGCACAACATCAAAGAAGGAGATAAGGTAAGCTGGATGGATACAAAGTTATAAATATTGTTGTCATTCCGCACTTGATGCGGAATCTAAAGAGCTTATAAAAGAGATACCGGATCAAGTCCGGTATAACACGAATTAACCAAACATCTCTTCTTCTATAATTTCACAAATGATATGAGCAACAGTAATGTGCCCTTCTTGTATTCTCTGAACATTTGAAGAAGGAATTACAATTGAAAGATCAACTAAAGATTTGATTTTGCCGCCATCTCCCCCTAAAAATGCAATTGTCTTCATCTGTTTAGATTTTGCCATTTCAATTGCTTTAATAATGTTTACAGAATTACCGCTGGTAGAAATTCCTAAAAGAACATCGCCTTTATTGCCAAGCCCTTCTACACCTCTTGCAAAAACATTTTCAAATCCAATATCATTTCCACCAGCTGTTAAAAATGAAGTATCGGTTGTTAGAGCAATAGCAGGTAACGCCGGACGTTTGATTTTATGGCTCAATCTTATTACTAACTCAGCAGCAATATGCTGGCAATCTGCAGCGCTACCGCCGTTTCCGCAAAGAAGAAGTTTGTTGCCGCTTCTGAAAGCATCAGTAATTAATTCTGCAGCCGAAAGAATATCTTCTGAACATTCTTTAATTATTTTAATTTTAGTTTCGGAGCTTTGGGTGAGAGAATCTGTTATGAACTTTATTTTGTCCAATTGAAAGATTCCTAAACCATAACAGGTTTGTTGATATGCACTGCATCTGCAAAATCCTTTATCATATCCCAGTTATTTTCATCTTCAAGGAAATTGCCGGTTACAATTATTTTTGCACCGCATTCAACTTTCTTTCTTGCACCTGCAGGAGTTTTAATTCCTCCGCCAACAATAACCGGAACAATGCAAACTTTAGAAACAGCTTTAATCATCTCATCCGGGACAGTATTTTCCGCACCGGAACCTGCTTCTAGGTAAATAAGTTTCATACCAAGATACTCGGCAGCAAGTGCAGTTGCAGCAGCAATCTCAGGTTTGTTTCTTGGCAAAGGAAGACTTCCGCTCATATATTGAGCTGTTGTTGTTACTCCTGATTCAATAAGAACATATCCCGTTGAGATAGGTTCTATTCCTGCCTTTTTAACCAATGGTGCTGCAAGAACATGCTTCCCGATAAGATGTTCAGCATTTCTTCCGCTTACAACAGAAAGAAAAAGTATGGCATCAGCAACAGGAGAAATCTGGTTAATATCTCCCGGAAAAATAATTGCCGGGAGAGTTGTATTTTCTTTGACCTTTTTTATAAAAGGTTCAAAATTGCCGTTGAACATTAAGCTGCCGCCAATAAGGAAACCATCAACACCGGATTTTTGACAGTGCCTGATAAACGCAGGCAAATGTTCTTCATTTATCTTATCCGGATCAAGAAGCACAAGATAAGCAGCTCCCTTTTCGGTGACTGTATTCTGCAGGTATTGATATATTTTCATAATGTATTCTTAATGAAATATATATATTTTGATAAACAGATAAAAGAATAGCTTAAACTGTTTCATGTATAAAACAAAAAAGTTAGTCCTTCATACTAAGTGAAATTCTTCCTCTTTCAGCATCAATTTCAATAATTGTGACATCGATTATATCTCCGACATTAATAATATCCAGCGGGTTTTTTACATACTTATTGGCTATTTGTGAAATATGAAGAAGCCCATCCTGCTTCACACCGATATCAACAAAAGCACCGAAGTCCACAACATTTCTCACCGTTCCTTTCAGCTTCATTCCTCTTTGCAAGTCTTCAATCTTTAACACATCACTTCTTAATAATGGTTTTGGTAATTCCTCACGAGGATCTCTTCCCGGTTTTTTAAGATTTTCAATGATATCGATTAATGTCGGTTCACCAATCCCGATTTCCTCTGCAATTTTTTTCGTTCCTTTTTGATTAACAATTAATGAAATAAAAGAACCAGATTCTTTAATCTTTGCAACAGGAATTTTCATTTGCTCAAGAAGTTTTTCAGCAGCTAAATATGATTCCGGATGAATGAATGTATTATCCAATGGATTAACACCGGAAGAAATTTTTAAGAACCCAGCGGATTGTTGGAATGCTTTTTCCCCCATACCAGTCACTTCCATCAAATCATTTCTTTGCAGGAATTTTCCATGCTTCTCCCTGTACTTAACAATATTTTCAGCAAGCCGTTTATTCAAACCGGAAACATGTGTTAATAATACTGCCGAAGCTGTATTCACATCAACACCTACAAAGTTAACACAGCTCTCAACAACATTTTCTAATTTTTTTGCAAGCAGTTTCTGATCAACATCATGCTGATACAAACCCACACCGATTGATTTAGGATCGATCTTTACAAGTTCTGCAAGGGGATCTAATAATCTTCGCGCGATTGAAATATTGCCGCGCTGACTCGCTTCGAGATCGGGAAACTCCTTCTGAGCAATATTAGATGCTGAATAAACTGAAGCACCCGCTTCGTTCACTATTACATAACGGCAGCCAAGATTGTTTTCTTTTATAATTTCCGAAATGAAAAATTCAGTCTCGCGGCTTGCAGTTCCGTTTCCGATTGAAATGATTTCTACTTTATACTTCTCAATAAAGTGTTTGACGACTTTTGTGGATTCATCCTTTTTGTTTTGAGGCGGATGAGGATAAATAGTTGCACCTTCGAGATATTTACCTGTTGCATCGATGACTGCAATTTTGGAACCTGAAAAAAATCCCGGGTCAATTCCCATAATTATCTTATCAGCATAAGGCGGCTGAAGCAAGAGATTTTTAAGATTGGAAGCAAAAATCTCTATTGCATGAACATCAGCAGTTCCAGTCAATGTTGAACGAATTTCTCTTTCAATCGATGGTTGAATTAACCTGTTGAATGAATCTTCAATGACTTCTTCGAGAATTTCCATAAATATACTTTTTGTGTATGGAAGATATGCCGATTTAATTTTCTTATGAACGGAAGCGATATCAAAACCAAAATAAGTTTTCAGCATTTTTTCTTTTTCGCCGCGATTTATTGCAAGTACCTGATAAGGTTTTGTTTTTTTTATGTCGATGGAAAAATCATAATAAACCTGGTAAACATCTTTACGTTCTTTTTCCTGAGTTTTTTTCCCTTCGGAAACTTCTTTCTCTTTAACTTTTTCAGAATGAACGACGGATGAATCGAAATAAAATTCACGCAGAACTTTTCGTACTTCAGCATCATCACTTATCATTTCTGCAATAATATCTTTCGCACCCTGTAAAGCTTCTTCAGATGTAGTAACTCCTTTTTCAGCATCAACAAACTCAATAAGTTTTTCATCAATCTTTCCAGGGAAAGTCGGATTTTCTAAAATGAAAATTGCCAACGGTTCAAGACCTTTTGCTTTTGCTATTGTACCGCGTGTCTTTCTTTTCGGTTTATAAGGAAGATAAAGATCCTCAACTTCCTGAAGCTTAAACGCGTTTAATATTTTTGCTTTAAGTTCCGGTGTAAGCTTCCCCTGTTCTTCAATACTGTTTAAGACAGTTGATTTTCTTTCTTCAAGAAGAGTGAGATAACTCAATCTGTCTTCTATAGTGCGAAGGACTTCCTCATCAAGTCCCCCCGTATGTTCTTTCCTGTAACGCGCGATAAAGGGAATAGTAGCTTCTTCTTTTAATAATTTGATTACAGCTTCAACCTGAAAATTTTTTATCGCCAGTTCACCGGCGATTATAGTTTCAATATCAATCATTTTTCTAATATTTTTTTATAAGTGGCTAAAGTAAAAGTAATCAGGCTTTAATATCAACTGCCTGATCAGGTATTAGAATTGTTTTTTTCATTTATCAACATAGCCTTACAGTTTTGAAGTTCTTTTAGTTGTTCCTCTGATAATTGCGGATAATCAAGTTTAAGATTTTTCATTGCCTCAACCATAATTTCAGAGACGGCAAATCGTGAAAACCATTTTTTATCTGCAGGAATGATATACCATGGGGAATGTTTTTTACTCGTTGCATTGATCGCATCTTCGAAACACCTCTGATACTCATTCCAGTATTTTCTTTCTTCAATATCAGCCCTGGAAAATTTCCAGTTCTTTGCAGGGTCATCAATCCGTTCAATGAATCTTTTCTTTTGTTCATCTTTAGAAACTTGAAGAAAAAATTTGATGATGACAGTTCCATTTTCATAAAGATACTTTTCAAAATTATTTATTTGCTCGAATCTTTTTTGCCAGATATTTTTACCGATCAATTCTTCGGGAATTTTTTGCGATTTAAGATAGTTATGAACTCGAACAACAAGAACTTCCTCATAATGTGAACGATTGAAGATCCCGATTCGTCCCCTTTCGGGAAGTGCTTTATGAATCCGCCATAAATAATCATGATCAAGTTCTTCAGCTGAGGGTTGTTTGAAACTGTAAACCTCGGTACCCTGTGGATTTAATCCGGACATAACTTTCTTAATAGTGCTGTCTTTCCCGGCAGCATCCATCGCCTGGAAAATGATCAATACCGAATATTTATTATGTGCATATAATTTGCCCTGAAGTTCGTTCATTTTTTTAATGTTCTGTTTGAGCAATTTTTCTGTTTCATCCTTTTTATAACCAAGAGAATCTGAAGCAGAAAGTTTTGAGAGTTGAATTTTCTTATCAGGTTTTACTCTGAATTGATCTGACATCATGATTATTATCTTTTTTGTACTTATTTCGGGAAAGTTAATAATCTTTTTTGGAAATTAGAAGATGGTGAGTTAAAGCCTGTTTTATTTGAGTATGTCGCGGAATAATCATCCCGCGACAAAAGAATAGTTTGAGATTACAAAATTATTATCAGGATACTTTTTCCGGAACCAGTTCAAGCTGCTGCATCATTGTAGCAACATCAAAGTATAGATGAGAGCTTACCAGTTTTCCATTTCTTATCTCGAAGATTTCACAAAAAGGAATATCAATCTTTTTCCCGGTCGGTCCGATTTTACCCATCGGTGTATCCAGAATTCCTTTGTTAGTTCCTCTTCCTCGGAATTCTGTAATTACATTATCGCCGGAAACATTCATACTTTTGATTTCAACTTTTGCATCGGGAAAAGCTGAAACCCAGAAATTCATAAATCCTAGAAATCCTTCTTTGCCATTCATCTGAATGTTCTGTGCCATATTGTGAATAATAACATTATCAGAAAGATTTTTTAAGGCTTCATCAAATTTTCTTTCATTAAAAAATTTGTACATGCTTTTTGCAATTGAAAGATTTTCATTTGCAGAATCGTTTTCTTCAATCTTATAAACTTCGTTTATCTCTGGTTCACCAGGATCAATTCCTAATTGGTGAAGTATTGGCATTAAGGTTTGACCGAACTTTTCAAAGTTTTCTTTTGTATCCCATACATCAAAAACCTGCAAATTATTTTTTGTCCCGAAGCTGGAATGAAATAACCTTCCTTTAGGATTTGTTTCACCGGCTTCTTCTAATTTTTTTCTAACTTCTTCAAACCGATTGATATTCATTTCTTTTGGTCTGAAATAAATTGATAGTGACATAGTACCTCCTTTGAGAATTATTTTTAAAATTTTATATCCAGAACATTTATTAGTGCTTTACTTCAGGGATTAATCCAAGCTGCTT
>CAZECH010000020.1:0-16462 GCA_964510675.1 uncultured Ignavibacteriaceae bacterium | reverse complement strand
GGAAGTGCACCTGCTTTAAGTACTATCTCGAGAAGCTTTGCTTCCTCCATATTTTCCATTCCCTCAATCTGGGAACGCCCACCAACAATTTTCTGGTTAACATTAGGAGCAGAGAAAACAACTCCATCAAGAATAATGGCAATTCTTTTATTTACGTTTGCGCCTGTAATTCTTGCCCATTCAGTAGCTCCTTCAGAATTCATTGTCATGCTTACAATCGGTGCAGATGTATTTGGATCAATATTAGCATTTGCATCAGTTATAACACCCCCTGTTAATTCAGGTTTTCTGTTTACAAGATATAATTGATAAATCTCTTTCCCATCCTGTACGGTGACAGGTTTAGCTGAAAATACAAACTCTACATTATTCGGCATTACATTTTGAACTTCAGGACGATTGAGCATTGAAAGGAGCTTGGCTCTCTCATCCTCTTTTACATATGCATCAGCATTATTTCCCTGGGGATTAATCATTGCAGTTGCAAAGAACGGATGTTCCTGCCTGAATTCTTCTTCAGAAAGTTCCTTTTGAGTTGTATCCACAACTGTTGTATCTGCATTAGTTGAAGCTAAAGATGAATCAGTTTTTGTTGTATCGTCAATAACTTTTCCGGCAAGCACTTCATCAACCTTTTGCATAACAGAAATAGTAAACTCAGGCTCTTTAACTAATCTGAATTCCAGTAAAGCTGTTCCCTGTAAAAGTTGTTTAGCTTCTTCTTCATGAGCAACTCCAGGTAGTTCAACAACTATCCTTCTTCCACCTTGTCGTTGAATTGAAGGCTCAGCTACACCATACTGGTCAACCCTGTTTCTTATAATTTCCATTGCTCTTGTAACAGCATCTTCTGCATCTGATTTCAACTCACTTGTTATATCATCGTCATCGTCTCTTACACTTCCAAAGTACCGGCTTAAACGGACACCTTTTTCCTGGAATTTCCTTGCAACAATATCAACAACAGATTCATCCGACAACGAGGCTTCCTGCTGGGCATCATTTAAAATATCTTTAAATACCTGGTCGGGATCTTTAGCAAGTTTCTCCAGCAGCTTACCTGTATTAACTTCAAGAACTACACGCATTCCACCCTGCAGATCCAATCCTAATTTAACTCTTTTCTGTTTTGCCTCTTCTATGGAAGGATCAGCAACCTTAATACTATCTTCAATTAATTTTAATCTTGTATTTAGTTCATCAATAGTAATATTCGGTTCAGATACCTTTATCTCTGTCTTTTCTTTATTGATTGTTTCGGAGATATTTTTTGTATTCTGATAGTCTGTGTAGGTTGGAAAAAGCATGTAAACACTCAGTGCAATAAATGCAATTATTAAAATTAGCCTGAATCTGAATTCTTTCATATTGTATTTATTTTTGTTGGATTTTCTAAAAATTTTAATTGACAAAGTTACCAGTATGGGTATAGAAAGTCAATTAAAGTGCAGGTTTTATTAAATACAAAAGTGGTAATCAAGATTGATCATGAGGAATCACAATCAATTGTTAAATTGTTTAACTGTCAAATTTTTTTTGAAAAAAACATTGAACAGATGTATTACAAAATTGATTTATATGAAAGCTATGATTTTCTTAACAAGCCTCTCAAACTTTTCTTTTACCAGATTAGCTGTTTTCGTTACATCTGAATGAGAAAGTTTTGTACCGGTTATTCCGGCACCATAATTTGTTATACATGAAATTGCAGAAATTTCCATTCCAAGATATGATGCAAACATTGCTTCGTGAACTGTTGACATTCCTGCGGCATCTCCACCCAATAAACGGGTCATCCGTATTTCAGCCGGAGTTTCATAGCTTGGTCCTTTTGTATAAAAGTAAACACCCTCCTTCAATTCTATTTTCTCTTTTAAAGCTGCTCGCTTAATTATTTTGTTAAAATGTGCAGATGGGAAATCCAAAAATCTGTTTTTTTCTTCAACACCGGCGAGTCCAATTAAATTAGTCAATTCTTTTTTGATATTAATTCCGTTAAAAGAATTGGTTAACATTAAATCTCCCGGATGAAAATTAAGATTAACACTTCCGGCAGCATTTGTTAATAGGATTTTTTTGCATGCTAATTTATATGTGATAAATACGGGAAGGATACACTCATAAATTTTATATCCTTCATTAAGATGAATTCTTCCCTGGAAGAGCAATAATTTTTTCCCTTTATATTTAGAAAAATGAATTTTACCTGCATGTCCTTCAATTGTTGATTTTGGATAAGTGGGGATTGAAGTTGTTAAAAAAGTTTTTTTTGTATTTACACTTTCAGCAAAATCCCCTAAACCGCTTCCCAGGACAATCGCAAGTTCTGGTTTAAAGGGAATTTTTTCTTTGAAATAATTAATTAGTTCTTTGTATTTAAAATTTAAAT
The DNA here is from genome assembly GCA_964510675.1 of uncultured Ignavibacteriaceae bacterium. GTDB lineage: Bacteria > Bacteroidota > Ignavibacteria > Ignavibacteriales > Ignavibacteriaceae > RBG-16-34-14. The sequence goes on along the minus strand of CAZECH010000020.1, from coordinate 14,073 downwards.
CAATCATTCATATATAGAACTCCACCTGTCCTCCCCTTTCAGAAAGGGGAAGCGAGGAGGGGTTCTCTTAAAATAAAATACCTGCTAAAGTTGCAGTTGTTAAAGTAGCAAGTGAACCACCAATTACAGCTTTAATTCCAAGACTAGCAATTTCAGATTTTCTGTTTGGTGCAAGAGGCCCAATTCCACCAATCTGTATTGCAATAGAGCTGAAGTTTGCAAAGCCGCATAAAGCATAAGTTGCCATAAAAATTGCTTTATCTGTAACTAAAGATTTAGCTACAATCATTTTACTCATTTCAAGATAAGCAACAAATTCGTTTAAGACTACTTTAGTGCCAATTAAGCTGCCAAAGTTAAGTGCATCATTCCAGGGAACACCAATTCCAACTGCTAAAAACTGAAGAACCAATCCGATTATTAATTGAAAACTTAGAGGTTGTCCATAAGTTTTTTGTAATCCCGGATTCCAGTTAGTTACATCTCCTAACCAACCTAATCCGTAATTTACTAGTGCAATTAAAGCAACAAAAGCTATAAGCATTGCACCAACATTTAAAGCAAGGGTCAATCCATCACCTGCACCGGTTGCAGCAGCTTCTATAACATTAGAGGCATTCTTTTCAATTTTAACTTTTACTGTTCCTTTCGTTTCGGGAGTTTCTGTTTCCGGGTACAGAATTTTTGAAATGGCAAGTGCTGCCGGTGCAGCCATTACACTTGCACCTAAAAGATGTGTTGCAAATAAATGCTGTGCTTCAACAACTGAAATTCCTAAACTCTGTGCATAAGAATCCCCCAGCATTTTAACATAAGCTGCCATAACACCACCGGCAATAGTTGCCATTCCTCCAACCATAATAGTAAGCAATTCACTTTTAGTCATTCCTTTGATGAAGGGTTTTATCATCAACGGTGCTTCAGTTTGTCCAACAAAAATATTTGCAGTACAAGATAAAGATTCAGCGCCGCTTGTTCCCATAAATTTAGCCATAACCCATGCCATTGCCTGTACAATTCTCTGCATTACACCGAGATAGTATAGAATAGACATTAAGCTTGCAAAAAAAATTATTGTAGGAAGAACCTGGAATGCAAAGAAAAAACCGATGCTGTTTGCATTTTCAGGTCCTAAAGCTAATTTATCAAAAACAAAAAAAGCGCCTTCAGTTGTAAAGTTTAATATTACAACAAAACCTCCGCTTACCCAACTAAAAAAATCTTTTGGCCAACCCAAAGGACTAAATAAAGAGCTGAGATATTCTCCTTTAATTATTAATAGTGCAAAAACTAATTGCAATCCAAGTCCAGCAATCACTAAACGCCAATTGATTTTTCTTTTGTTATTAGACAGTAGGAAAGCTATTCCAATGATAAGAACTATCCCTAAAAAACCTCTTAGTATATCCATTGTACTCCTTAGTTTTCATTTGGAATGTAGTGACATTTTCTGCACCGGGCTTCATAAATATCTGATGCACCAACAACTACTCTTTCTGATGAGAGGGTTTTTCTCTGAGTTTTATCTGCGGGATTTCCACAAACAACACAGATAGCAAGCGTTTTAGTAATATATTCTGCAATTGCAAGAAGCTGTGGCATAGGTTCAAATGGAATTCCTTTGTAATCCTGATCGAGTCCGGCGACAATAACTCTCTTACCATTATTTGCAAGAGTATTACAAATATTTACAATATCTGCAGAAAAGAATTGTGCTTCATCAATTCCAACTACCTTTGCATCTTTTGCAGATTCGATTACTTCATTAATATCATCTATCAGAATGGATGGAAGAGACTGTTCACTGTGAGAAACAATCGAACTATTTGAAAAGCGTACATCAATCCTTGGTTTAAATATTTTTACATTCTGTTTTGCTATTGTTGCACGTCTTAGTCGTCTTATTAATTCCTCCGTCTTACCGCTGAACATACAACCGGCAATTACTTCAATCCAGCCGGTGTCTTTAGGAAGTAAATGTGCGGATGAATCCATTTTATTTTTTCAGATGTTTAATATCAAATGCTAATGGAAGAAGCTCGGATAGTTTCATTATTTTCAATTCATTTTTTTGATTAACCATAACCACATCAAGTTCGCCTCCGCATAAATCATTCAGTACTTGCCTGCAAGCTCCGCAAGGCGAACAGAAATCGGAATCATCGCCTGCAATGGCAATTGCCTTAAAATTTCGTTCACCTTCGGAAACTGCTTTGAATACTGCAACTCTTTCTGCACAAATTGTAAGGCTGTATGAACTGTTCTCGATATTTCCGCCGAGATAAATTTTCCCATCTTCTGTGAGTAATGCTGCCCCAACGTGAAAATTGGAATAGGGAGGTACTGCTTTTGATTTTGCTAAAGTTGCTTTTTCGGCTAAGTCTTTATAATCCATTATAAACTGATTTATAGCTATTCAAAAATATTTCTTTAAATGTATAAAGCAAAAAAGAATTTTATTCCTTCCAGTCAATCTTACCTGAAAGTGCATTTAAGAAATTTATTATCAGGAATATTTCATATACTATCTGTAAGAAAATAATTTTCAAAAGATTAAAATTATATCCAAAATATTTTTGAATATTGAAGACTAATATTATATCAACAAAAATTTTTATGATAAATAATGGAGGAAAAATAGGATTAACAAAAAACAAAACAGGTGAAAAAAGGAAAATCAGATTTGACAAGTGCCAGAATCCCAACATTAATTTATGAGCTGGAAGATAATAAAGTGAAGTTTGTGTATGCCTCGCTTTCTGTTTTAAATAATCTTTAAGGTTATTTTTAGTTTTTGAATAAACAAATGATCCTTTCTCAGTTGCTAATCCAATCTTCATTTTATTTTTAACAGCTTCCCGTATTAAAAGGTCATCATCACCGCTTAAAGTCTCGAGAGTGTTTGAATATCCCTTTAATTTTTCAAAGATAGATTTTTTAAAACCAAAATTCCTTGCTGCCGCAGAATAAGGGTAACCAATTATTGCTGAAGTAAAAGTTAAAATATTACTTCTGATATTTTCAAAACAGGAGAGGTTATTGATAAAAGATTCTTCTTTATTAAATGGAGCAACACCAAAAATTAAATCATACTCTTTTGAAAAAATTCCTGAGTAAGAATTCAGCCAATCTTTTTGTGGAATACAATCTGCATCAGTAATCATTATATAATCATATTTCGATTTTGCTATGCCGGAAGATAAAGCTCCTTTCTTACCAGGAAGGGTTTTTGAACCATTCTTAATAATTGAGAAATTATCATTGCCTGAAATGAGCTGTTTCGTTTTCTCATAAGTATTATCAGCTGAATTATCATCAATGATAATTACTTCAAATCGATTTCCATTATAATCCTGGTTAATAAGAGCATTAATAAGATTCGGAATATTTTGCACTTCATTCTTTGCAGCAACAATTACGGAAATTTTTTGGTAGTGTGAAGGATGATTTATTTTTGTCGAAAAAGCTTTTTTAATCGAATTAAAAAAAAGAAGGTTTATCAGCAGGAATAAAAAAATCAGAAATATGATAATGGAGAACAGCATAGAGTTTTAAATATGAATGAATTTCTGTTGATCTTGAACTTGCACTTGAACTCAGAAATCTTCATCAATCAGCCATCCTTCTGCCAAATCTGTGCTCATTTCTGAAATGAAACGTGAAGGTTTTGAAAGAGTAATGCCTGCTTCACGGTCATAAAGATTCATGGGGTAAGTAACAAACAAATTCTGCTTTGCTCTTGTTGATGCTACGTACATTAATCTTCTCTCTTCTTCAAGAGTCTCAATGCTGTCATAAGATCTGCTTGAAGGGAAATATCCTTCAACAGCATGGATAATAAATACAGAATGCCACTCAAGTCCTTTTGCAGAATGAATTGTTGAAAGAGTGAGATATTCCTCTTCACGATCAGGAGCTTCAACATCAATCACGCTGTCAATTATCGGTTCAATAGCCATATCTGACAAAAGGGAATCCAACGATTTATAATTCTCAGCAATATTCTGGAAAATCTCAAGATCTTTTTTCCTTTTGTTGAAATCATCATATATATCCTTAAAAATCGGGTAGTAATAATCGAGAACCAATTCTAATTTTTCTGAAGGAAGATCATTCTTTGTGTGTAATGTGTATAAGAGCTGAAAAAGTTTTACAATCCTATCATTATAACTGAAGTTTGCATTGTGTTCAGGGTTTGCTTTAATTGTTAATCTTGCTGTTGCAAGCTCATCGAGAATTTTTTGTGCCGTTTTAGGACCAACTCCTTCATGCAAAAGTAAAACTCTGTACCAGCTTACCACATCTTTCGGATTGGATGCAATTCTGAGAAAAGCAAGAACATCTTTAATGTGGGAAGATTCAACAAACTTCATCCCGCCGAACTTCATAAAGGGTATATTCGCTTTCGTTAATTCAATTTCAAGATCAAAGGAAAAGAATGATGACCTGAAAAGAACAGCAATATCTCCTAGTGCAACTCCCTCTTCTCTAAGCTCCAGAATTTTTTCAACAATAAATTTTGATTGAAGATTTTCTGTTGAAGCTGCGATTATAGATGGAAGTTCGCCATTTCCTTTTATCGAATAGAGATGTTTGGTGTATTTTTCTATAGCGGCTTCATTAATCCTGTTTGCAAAATTTAAAACTTCCTGGGTGCTTCTGTAATTTTCTTCAAGCTTAATGATTTTAACATCACTAAAAAGATTCGGGAATTCAATTATGTTTTTAAAACTCGCACCTCTGAAAGAGTATATTGCCTGCGAATCATCTCCAACAACCATAATGTTATTGTTCATTTGTGTTAAACCTTTAACAACATCAGCCTGAAGCTTGTTTGTATCCTGGTACTCATCAACCATTACAAACTTTATTGTGCTAAGAAGAGATTTTGTTCCTGGATTAAAATTTTCAAGGAAATTTTTCAGATAAACGAGAAGATCATCATAATCGAGTAGATTATTTCTTCTTTTATATTCTGCAAAGATTTTTTTTATATCAAGGATTTTATCAAGATGTTCAACAAAATGAGGATAATCTTCTTCAATTATTTCTTCAACTTTTCTGCCTGTGTTTACACTTAAGCTGTAAACTTTTCCCAAAGTTTCTTTTTTAGGGAATCTTTTTTCTTTTGAAACAAGTCCGCTTTGTGAACGGATTAGATTGATGACATCTGTAGTATCTCCCTGATCAAGAATTGTAAATGAAGAATCAAGATTTGCTGCTTTGGAATATTTTCTTAAAACAGAATTTGCAAAAGAATGAAATGTACCACCAAGAATTTTTGAACAACGGTTATCAAGTAAAATTGCTGCACGGTTCATCATTTCATTTGCGGCTTTACGGGTAAATGTAAGCAGGAGAATTGATTGAGGATCATAACCAAGTTCAACAAGTCTTGCAACCCTATAAACGAGAGTTCTTGTTTTCCCGGTACCGGCTCCTGCAATTATTAAATAAGCTCCATCAACAGCAGATGCAGCTTCATATTGTGCTGGGTTCAGTTCATTTTTATAATTAATTACGAAACGGGCTTCATCAACAATTGGTTTATTAAAGCCCGTTTCATTAATTCGTTTTAACTTATATTTTTTCTGGATCATTCCTGAAATGCTTTAGGCTTTCCTAAAATTTCTGAGATTATGATGTAGTCTTTTAATGATGCTGGATCTTTTAGTCGTTTTCTTATCGTACTATTATAGTCAATTTTACTTATACTTTTCTGCTTTAGATTTTTTTCAAACAACTCAGCCTGTCTAATTATTTTTTCATTAACAGCTTTCCTACTCTCTTCAAATCTTGTTTTTTTAACATCCCAGTTCTCATAAGAATGTTCTGAAACATTAGAGATATGTTCTGATTTTGTTTGCTCTGTCCAATCTTCAGTTTTAATATGTTCAGACACTGTTTCAAAATCTTCTTCTTTATAAGCATCTTTCTGCTTCTGAGATTGTTGCGAAGATCCATTCTTAAATAAGCTTTCTATTTCTCTCAAAATATCATATTCCTCTTGTTGGGAAGATTTTGGTTGAGGTTTTGTTTCAAGAGGAGGATTATAAGATTGTGTCCCTGTTTTAGTTTGAGCTTTATCTTTTTTCCTAAATAGAGAACTGAGAAAACTTATTATAATAAAGAAGTATATAAGGTATTGAAAAAAATCATCCATCGTTAATTAGAATCCTCTTTCTTTTTCTCAGGTTTCGCAATTGATTCTCTCATATCAGTATCAGACTGAATGTTCTTCATTTTATAATAATCCATAATTCCCAAGTTACCTGATCTGAATGCTTCAGCCATTGCACGGGGAACTTCTGCTTCTGCTTCAACAACCCTTGCTCTTTGCCTTGAAACTTCTGCAACCATTTCCTGCTCAAGTGCTACTGCTGCTGCCCGTCTTTCTTCAGCTTTCGCTCTTGCAATTTTAAGATCAGCTTCCGCCTGATCTGTTTGCAATTTAGCTCCAATGTTTTCACCAACATCAACATCAGCAATATCAATTGAAAGAATTTCAAATGCAGTTCCTGAATCCAATCCTTTTGCTAGTACACTCTTTGAAATTTTATCAGGATTTTCTAAAACTTCTTTATGGCTGGCACTTGAACCGATTGTTGAGACAATTCCTTCACCAACACGAGCAAGTATAGTCGCTTCTCCGGCTCCTCCAACAAGACGATCAATATTTGCTCTAACTGTAATTCTCGCTATTGCTTTTAATTGAATACCATCTTTAGCTACTGCTGCAACCATGGGTGTTTCAATTACTTTAGGTATTACAGACATTTTAACAGCTTCGAGAACATCTCTGCCTGCAAGATCAATTGCTGCGGCTCTTTCAAAAGGCAAGCTTATGTTTGCTTTATCAGCTGAAATTAATGCTGCCACAACTTTTTTAATATTTCCTCCGGCAAGAAAATGGGCTTCAAATTTCCCCTGTGGTACTTCAAGCCCGGCTTTTGAAGCATTAATCATACTATCAACTATTATACTCGGTGGTACTCTTCTCAATCTCATTCCAATCAAATCCTTGAAGATTCTGATTCTAACATTAGATGAAATTGCGGCTATATACAGTCTTATTGGAACAAAGTATAGAATAGTAATCAATAAAATGAATACTAATATTATGATGATTAAAGATACCCCTGTAATTGCTTCCATAAATGACTCCAATTATTTAGATATGTTTTTTAATTTTACTACAATTTTATTTCTTAAGCAAATTATCAAATGAGAGAAAGATTTAAGTAATAATTGTATATTTTATAATTTTTTTACACTGTAAAGATACACTTATATGTATCAATAAGTCAGATGTATTATCTTTTGATAAAAATTGAGATACGGGAGTTTGGAAACAATCAATTGAATACATGGTATAATTATTGTCTTTCTTATTGATGGCAAAACCTTTTTATTTAAGAAAAGAAGTTGATTGAAAGAATACCAGGTTCTTAATTTATTGGATTTAATAAAGCTTTTTGCTAATATCGGCTATCGGATTAGCAAATTATGTTATCTTGATAGAACCTAAAGCTATTTATATATTAGAGTAATAAACGAACACTTAAATGTGTTCTTTAAAGAAAACCTAAGTGAGGAAACATAATGGATGGAAATTTTTCGGATAGACTGCAGGATGTAATTAGATTAAGTCGTGAAGAGGCTTTAAGATTGGGGCATGATTATATTGGAACTGAACATCTTCTTCTTGGAATTATTCGTGAAGGACAGGGTGTTGCAGTCAGGATTCTTCGCAATCTTGATTGTGATTTAATCAAATTAAAAAAAGCAATTGAAGATACTGTCAGAACTTCTGGTGGTACACTTACTATAGGGAATATACCTCTTACCAAGCAAGCAGAAAAAGTTCTGAAGATTACTCAGATAGAATCTAAAATTTATAAAGCTGATGTAATAGGAACCGAACATCTTCTTTTATCTCTTTTACGGGATGAAGATAATATTGCTACTCAAATCTTACATCAGTTCAATGTTACTTATGATGCAGCAAGAGCTGAATTAAATGCAATGCTTTCAAGTAAAGGAGCTAAAGATTCCGGTGGTTCAGTTCCTCCTCCTGATAGGAAAGTTGAAAGAACAAAAACTCCTGTACTTGATAATTTCGGTAGGGATCTTACTAAATATGCAATTGAAGATAAACTTGATCCGGTTGTTGGCCGTGAAAAGGAAATTGAACGTGTAGCCCAGATTTTAAGCAGGAGAAAGAAAAATAATCCTGTTCTCATTGGTGAACCAGGTGTTGGCAAAACAGCAATTGCTGAAGGTTTAGCTTTGAGAATTGTACAGAAGAAAGTACCAAGAACATTACAGGATAAAAGAGTTGTTACTCTCGATCTTGCAGGATTAGTTGCCGGAACTAAATACAGAGGACAATTTGAAGAAAGGATGAAAGCCCTGATGAATGAGCTTGAGAAAGCAAGGGATGTAATCCTCTTTATAGATGAGCTCCATACAATAGTTGGCGCTGGTGGTGCATCAGGTTCACTTGATGCTTCCAATATGTTCAAACCTGCTTTAGCGCGTGGAGATATTCAGTGCATAGGTGCAACAACTCTTGATGAATACAGAAAATATATTGAAACCGACGGAGCTCTCGACAGGAGATTTCAGAAAGTAATGGTTGATCCACCGACATATGATGAAACTCTCCAGATATTGAACAATATTAAAATTAAGTATGAAGAGCATCATCATGTTAAATACACTAATGATGCTATTGAATCAGCAGTTCGTTTAAGCTCAAGATATATAACAGACAGACATTTACCTGATAAAGCAATTGATGTACTTGATGAAGCGGGTTCAAGAGTGCACATGGGTAATTTTGAAGTTCCGGAAGATGTTTTAACTCTTGAAGGAAAAATTGAAAAAGTACGCCAGGAGAAAGCTTCTGTTGTTAAAAAACAAGATTATGAGGAAGCCGCGAGATTAAGAGATAGAGAAAGAACATTACAAGCAGAACTTGAAATTGCTAAACGTGAATGGGAAAATAAAACCAAAGATATTATTCACGATGTAAATGAAGAAGATATTGCTACTGTAGTTGCAATGATGACTGGTATACCGGTTAATAGAGTTGCTCAGACTGAGTCTGAAAAACTTCTTAAGATGGAAGTAGCTCTTACAAAGGAAATTGTTGGGAAGGATGAAGCTGTATCCAAACTTACTAAAGCTATCAGGAGAACCAGAGCAGGATTGAAAAATCCAAACAGACCAATTGGTAGTTTTATATTTCTTGGTCCAACAGGTGTTGGTAAAACAGAACTAACTAAAGCTCTTGCAAGGTACCTTTTTGATAGTGAAAATGCTTTAATCAGGATTGATATGAGTGAGTATATGGAAAAATTCTCTCTATCAAGATTGGTTGGAGCACCTCCGGGATATGTTGGTTATGAAGAAGGCGGACAACTGACAGAAAAAGTTCGGAGAAAACCTTATTCAGTAGTATTATTTGATGAAATTGAAAAAGCTCATCCGGATATATTCAGTATATTGCTGCAAGTTCTGGATGATGGAACTTTAACAGATTCTCTAGGAAGAAAAGTCGATTTCAAGAATACAATAATAATAATGACTTCCAATATCGGTGCCAGGGATATTAAAAATATCGGATCATTCGGTTTTGGTTCAGAAAAAGCTGAAGACAAATATTCATCACTTAAGAATACCGTTGAAGATGCTATGAGAAAACTTTTCAATCCTGAATTTCTTAACAGAGTTGATGAGACAATTGTATTCAGAAATCTTGATAAAGAAGATATACTTAAAATCATTGATATTGAATTGAGAGATCTTCTTAAGAATATTAAAGATAATAAGATGCACTTTACTATTGATTTATCAGCAAAGAATTTTCTTGTTGAAAAAGGATTTGATCAGAAATATGGTGCAAGACCTTTGAGAAGGGCAATCCAGAAATATGTTGAAGATCCTATTGCTGAAGAAATATTAAAAGGTATATTCAAAGAAGGATCTAAGATAGTTGCTAAACATTTTACTCCTTCTGAAGAACTTGTATTTGTTGATGAAGATCTACAGGTAGAGGTTGCAGGAGAAGAAAATGGTAAGAACGGTTCAACAGATAACTGAATAAATTTTTAATAAATTTACGTCATTATAAAAATACGTTCCGCTTTTCGGAACGTTTTTTTTTGTTTAAATTTGACTAAAGTTATAACTAAAAAGTTGGAGATTGAAATGGCTTTACTAAGTTCACATGAAATAATGAATAAGTTGAAGTATGCTGATAACTGGAACTTTGATAATGACCAGATTAGTAGTGATTACCAGTTTAAGGATTTTAAAGAAGCACTCAGTTTTGTAAACAAAGTTGGTGATGAAGCTGAAAAGTTAAATCATCACCCGGATATTTTTCTTCATTCCTGGAATAAAGTTAAAATTACAACCTCAACCCACAGCGAAGGTGGTGTAACAGAAAAAGATTTTAAACTGGCTTCAATTATTGATAAGCTCTCTAAATGACAGACAGGTTAAATTTACTTCTGGAACTTCATAAAAAAGATCCATCAGATTCTTTTGTTATTTATGGAATCGCACTCGAATATATTTCTACAAATGATTATCAAAAAGCAGAAGAATTTTTTTCATTTCTTTTAAAAAATGATCCTAAGTATGTTCCAGGTTATATGCAGTATGCAATACTTAAAGAAAAGACAAATGAAATCGAGGAAGCAAAAAGAATTTATCGTGAAGGGATAATTGTCGCACAAGAATTAAATGATCTGAAAGCTGCGAGAGAAATGGAGGAATTTTTAAGTGAACTTGGGTGAAAAAGATATTCTGCAAATATTTGAAAAGTCCGGTGCTTTATTAAAAGGGCACTTTCTTCTTACTTCCGGAAGACATAGCAATGTATATTTCCAGTGTGCAAAAGTTTTACAATATCCTGAATATGCTGAAAAGATTTGTAGCTTAATCTCAAATCATTTTAAATCTCTTAAAATTGATACTGTAATTGCTCCCGCAATTGGAGGAATTGTAGTTGGTCAGGAAGTTGCAAGACAATTAAACAAAAGATCAATATTTGCAGAGAGAGAAGATAAAGCTCTTTCATTAAGAAGAGGTTTCACTTTGGAAAAAGGAGAGAAAGTTTTAGCCTGCGAGGATGTCGTTACCACCGGCGGTTCCGTTTTTGAAGTGATTGACATTGTAAAAAATATCGGTGCTGAAGTTGTAGGAGTTGGATATATAGTTGATCGTAGTAATGGGAAAGTAAATTTTGGTTATCCTCAATTCAGTGCAATAAAATTAAATGCTGTTTCTTTTTCACCTGAAGAATGCCCGCTTTGTAAGGAAGGAATTGAACTTGTTAAACCCGGCTCAAGAAAAATTAAGTGATAAAAGTTATTTTTTACTTGTCATTCCCACGAAAGCGGGAATCCAGTGCAACATAAATTTTATAGATTCCCGTTTTCACGGGAATGACAATTTTAATAATAAGTAATAACCAAATAACATCTATGAAAAAATACATTTCACTTTTCGTATTTTCTGTCATTTCCCTATCAAATGCACAAATAAACTTTGATGAATATTTTCTTAATAAGTCTTTGCGAATTGATTACTATCATTTTGGCGATTGGCAAAGTGATTCTTACGCAATTGATGAATTGATTGAAGAACCATTCTGGGGCGGTTCAAAGAAAAATCTTTTAGATGTTTTTAATTATGGTGATTATATAGTAAAAGTTTTTGATTCTGAAAGTAATGATCTCATCTTTTCCAAAACATATACTACTCTTTTTAATGAATGGCAGACTGTTGATGAAGCTAAAGAAACCACGAAAGGATTTAATGAAACTATTGTCATTCCTTATCCAAAGAAAAACATCAGAGTGGAATTTTATAGTAGGGATAAAAAAAATAATCCGGTTAAAAAATTTGAGTACTCAATAAATCCTGACGATTATTTTATAAAAAAAGATAACAGGCATAAATACCCAACATTCGATGTACTGAATAATGGTGATCCATCTACAAAAGTTGATATAGTAATTATTCCTGAAGGATATACAAAAGAAGAAATGGAATTATTTAAGAAAGATTGTGAAAAGTTTGCCAATCATCTTTTTAATTCTTCTCCTTATAAAGAAAATAAAGAAAAGTTTAACATTCGTGGTGTTGAAGCTACGTCTGAAGAATCCGGGTCAGATATTCCGGCAGATAGCATTTGGAAGAAGACTCTTCTCAACACAAACTTTTATACATTTGATCTCGACAGGTACCTGATGACCGAAGATTATAAAACCGTTAGTGATGTTGCTGCAAACGCACCTTATGACCAGATTTTTATTCTTGTTAATTCAGATAAATATGGCGGTGGAGCAATTTATAATCACTACTCTGTTTGTATTAATAAAAGCAAATATGAAGAATATATTTTTATTCACGAGTTTGGACATGGGTTTGCAGGACTTGCTGATGAATATTATACATCTGATGTAGCTTATGAAAATTTTTATCCTCTCGATGTAGAGCCTCTTGAACCAAATCTTACTACATTAGTTGAATTTGAAAATAAATGGAAAGAAATGGTTAATGATAGTATTCCGGTTCCAACACCAAACGACCCGAAATATAAAAACGTTGTTGGAGTATTTGAAGGCGGCGGGTATGTTTCCAAGGGTGTTTATCGTCCAAGGATGGATTGTACAATGAAATCGATTTCGGTTAATAACTTTTGTCCTGTCTGTTACAAAGCCATTTTAGATATGATTAATTTTTATTCAGAATAAATGTGAAAGAAACTGAAACAAAGTTTTTCTTACATGAAAATTATTTAAATGAATTAAAAAATCTTCCATGGCGACTTGAACTTGAAAATTGGGAAGAGCGTGGGATAAAATTTCTTGATATAAGAAAAGGAATTTCAAGGCATCCTGTAAAATTTCTGCAAACCAGATATTCTGCATTTGCAATTAAACAAACAACAGCCTCGCTTGCAGAATGTGAAATATCCGGTTATCAAAAACTTTTATCACTAGGAATTCATACTCTCGTTCCAATAGGGTATGTTGTAACACAAAAAGATCCTCGAGCTGTTCAGACAAAAGCCTCTATATCCAGGAACAAAAATGAACTTGCATTTACAATTACACTTCTTGAGGACAAAGCATTACCTGATTCCTATCTATACAGACTTAACTTTAAAGAAAAAAATCTGGAAATAATCTGGGATGCAATTGCTGAACTTATGGCTGTACTTCATTTTAATAATATTTACTGGGGTGATGCTTCACTTGGAAATGCTCTCGTTCGGTTCTTCAAAATAAAAGATGAAAAGGGAAGGGTGAGAACCGAATTAAAGGCAATTCTTGCAGATGCTGAAACAATTAAGGTCTTTACAAAAATTCCTATAAAAAAAAGAACTGAAGATTTGCAGTATTTCTTTGATTCAATGTATTGGCTGAATGAGGATTATAAACAGACAGGGGATTCAAGAAAAAATTTTACAACGTCAGGAGATAAAAAATACATTCTTCAAAAATATAAAGAAGAATATTTCAGACTTAAAAAGATTGCTTCATTTGAGAAGTTAACAGGCATAAATGTTCGCAGGCATTTTCACCAGGTTCACGATATTCATGGGCTCTATTCAATTAAGAAACAGATTGAAGAACATAAATGGTATTTAAGTGAAAAAGCCGGGAAGGAAATCGGAATAAAAAAATCTTCAGAAAGCTGGTTGAATGAAATTTATTACCCGATTATAAATGAATTTGAAAAATTAGATATATTTGAATATTTCCCTTTTACAGATTCAGTTAAGCTGTATGTTGACGTGATGACGCATAAATATTATCTGAGCCAGGAAGCGAAAAAAGATGTTGGCGTAGAAAGAGCAATAAAAAGCTACTATATGAAATATGGGGGAGATAAATCATTGATTCCGGGTATTACAACTATTTTTAAAACAATTAAAAAGCTTTTTTATTAATGAATCAAAAAAAACTTTACAGAACAGTTGAAATAATAGCTAACCAGAACTTCGCTTCTGAAAAAGAGATGATTACTGAAGTTATAAACCAGCTTATA
>CAZECH010000019.1:0-16663 GCA_964510675.1 uncultured Ignavibacteriaceae bacterium | reverse complement strand
TATTGGACATTTATGGAAAAAGATTGCTCCTGGTTTCATAATGCATTTTTTTGTTTCGTTAATTGGTTAGTTTTTACTTCCAGTACTGCAAAAGCAATCCAAACAGGATAAAGAGAATCATTTGATATAAACTCGGAAGCTTGCTTTTTTAAAAGATTATTTAGAACATAAAGACCAACAGCTAATCCTCCCCCGGCACCTAATAATTCTTTAGATGCATCCAATATTTTATTCTTATATAACGACTTAATAACTTTATCCCATCCTAATTCAATTACTTTAAGTTCACCACTAGTTGCACCTTTTTGCTTACCGAAAATAATTCCTCCATCCTTTCCCAATACCGGATTCAGGACATCAATTATAACCTCTAAATTAAATGGTATCTCTTTCTTGTTAAACTCAATTTTTGAAACTTTAGGAAAATTCTCTGGGATTATTTCCATTTCTGAACCATAGGAATCAAACATCTTCAATCCAAAACGGGAGCACAAACCTAATCCCAAATCCATTGTCCCTGTTCCACCTATTCCAATTATGACCTTTTCAACTTCAAATTTAGAATTTTTTATATCATTGATAATAAGTTGTAACAAATCTCCCAATCCTTTTGAACTTAATTGAAGCGGATGCCTTTTTTCTTTTGGAATTTTCTTTAATCCTAAAACTTCAGCAGATTCTATGAATAAAGTTTTACTTTTTCTATCCAATCCAACTTTGCAATCAAAATATGTTTCATCATAGGGAGATGAAATGGAATAATCTAATATCTCAAGTCCGAAATGAAACCTGCATACTTCTAAGAAGCCATCACCCCCATCTGATATTGGTTTTTGAACAACTCTGAATAAAGATTTATCAAGATATTTATTAAACAGGTTTGATACCTGAACAGCATCAGCACATTCTTTAAAACTATTTATGGCAATTAGAACATTTTTCATAATTTTTATTTATTTAGAATTTCATTGTAAACTTTAATTGTTTCATCAGCAATTTTGTCCCATAAGAAATTTTGCCTGATATGTTCTTTCAACTTATTGTCCTTAACTTTATTCAGAGTTTGTTCAATTCCCTTTTTAATTGAATCGACTGAATAAGGATTGATATATTCTGCCATATCTTTGAAATATTCTTTGGTTCCACCATAAGGAGTAATTACAACTTTAGCTCCTGCAAGTCCCGCTTCAAGAGCAGCTATACCCGGAGTTTCATACAATGATGGAAGAACAAATGTATTGCACGCCGCATAAGCCGAAACCAACAGGGGTGAAACATTTTCAAAAGCGTCTATGATTTTAAGAGTTTTATTCTTAGCAGCTTCTTTATAAACTTTTTCAGTTTCACCTGTGTGAATAGTTTTTCCAATAATAACTGCCGGATGATCTATTTTACCTAAAGCTCTAATTAATGACAAAACATTTTTTCTAGCAGGACCAATATGACCAACACAAAGAATAAAATTTTTTATTCCAAATTCTTTTTCAAATAGTGAGGAATCAGAATTTAAAAATCTGTCAGAAACACCATTATGAATAACATTAAATTTTTCTTTAGGTATTGAAAGTCCAGCGGAAATAAGATTTGCTTCCCCATTTGTGTTTGGTGTAATTCTAACAGCCCAATTACAGATGTCTCTTGTGAATCCATAGTCTAACCAAATCCCTCTGGAAATTTTCCTGACTAATTTATCAATTCCATTAAACAATTTGAGAAAAGATGATGGATGCTTGCTGTAAAAAACAGGTTCAACAATAAAGTTGATTTTGTTTGTCTTCAGATTTCTCGCAAGACTATACATTGCAAAATTAGAACTTACAAGATGAACAATATCGTACTCACTTAATTTTGTATCCCAAATATTGAAAAGATCAACTTCAAATCCCTTTTTGATAAGTTTATTGCGAACTTCAATAATCTTTGTGTAAGGCCCGCCTTTGGATATTGTCACTCCCTCATGTGTAGCAAAGCAGATTTTCATAATTTCTTTTTCCTCATGTGAAAAAGGATGTCATCTTTAAACATTCTATATGTATATGTTCTCAGCATATCTGGATTAAAGTTTGAATCATATTTAAATTCAGGCAAATCCATTTTTATTTTTTTATTTCCAGATAAAGACATTAAATAAATTTCCTTAGAAGGATAAACTGTTTTAAGCCAAATTGTCTCATCTTTAATTTCTGATTCTGTTTTAATTTCATTATTAATTAAAGAAGCTGAGTAATTTATTAGATTCCTTTTCTTCCACCACTGAGCGTATTCATAAAAAGTAATTTTATATAAATCCATTTCGTTTACAAAATTAAAAATCCTTTTATGAATATCATACCTTTCTTCCTGTGGATGAGTATAAATAATAACCGGTTCACATAAAGCAATTTTCTGATTTATAACATTTACAAAATACTCATACATTTCATTATCATTATATACTGCTCTTAATAATCTTCCAAAGCTTATGGGGTGAACAGGAATTTGAAGGATTTCATTTTTTTCATCTGCTATTTGCGGAAAGTTATCATATGAAAAAGCAAACTCTGATGAATACTCAAATCCATTATCTTCCACAGCTTTGCTGAATGAAGAATTCCATTCTCCAAAAGGAGCAGCAACACCTTTAGGAATGATTGATACTTTCCTTAAAACTTCTAACCCTTTTTTCAGATTATTGTAATTCTGCCGGTAAGAATTAAAAACTCTATGCCTGTAACAATGCAATCCAATTTCCTGGTTCGCAAACGAGGAATATTTATAAATCCATTTTTCTTGTGATTGAGTTTCAACAAACCAAGTTCCTTTAACATTATTTCCTATTATAGTTTTGTAAAGAAGATCCACCTGTTTTTGCGAGCCATAATCAGTATCAATCCTGAAAGCAAAAATATTTTTTGAACTTCCGGGAAAATTCCATAATGAAATAAAAGGAAGATTCTTTTTATGAAATAAATATTCTATTGATATTCTTAAAAAATGACAGATACTTCCTTTCGATACTTTGGAAACTCTTTCAGTCGGTGATTCTTTTATTAGTGAGTAAATTTTCTTCCTTAAAACTCTATCATCTGAAACAGCAGATATAAAATTACCCGGAATAATTATAACATTCCCTTTCCCCCGTCTAAAAACCGAAACTGTTGGTTTTCCATTTTGATCATTCAATAAATCAGAACTTGATGGAATACTGCAATTCCTATATAAATCAATTATAGGGAGATGATATCCAAATATCATTTCATCAGAAAAAAGATACTTTAGATAAACCTGTTTTGTAGTAATCTTAAATATGCTTTCAGAAAAATCTGCTTCTGATAAAAGGCTTCCCCCATCTTCAACAAATTTTAAGATCCTTTGTGTTTCATCTTTTCCTAAAAATGAGTTTACTATAATTACTGAATAATGATTTAATAGATCATTCTTCCAATCAATTATAGTATAAGAAATACCAACCTGCCTGAGAAGAATGTTCCAGTGAACAAGATCCTTAGTAATTCCAACCGTAAGATTCAAATGAAAATCCGTCTGATAAAATTAATATCGCTTTTGTTAAATCCGGTTATAAGAATGAGTAAAGGTATAAATACCGCTATCATAATTAAAACCTGTACATAGATTGCCAAAGGGAACATAATTAACATGATATAAAACAAGAATGAGAATATAAGTGGTAATAAAATGTACCGTGTAAGCTTTATTTTAATCTCATTTTTCAGGATGTATATCATATAAGATAGAGAAATAATATTAATTGAAATAAATGAATATATAACACCATATTCATTTAAATAGGGAGTTAGGATAAATGTCATCAACATAAAGAAGATTAGTGCAATAAAAAGAGAGATCGTATAAACTTTTTCTTTCATCAAACCTATTAACGTATTTGCAAAAACCGAATCAATGATTGTAAAGACAAAGTAAATCAACAGTATCCTGAAGATAAAAATTGCTTCACCATAATCGTTACCAAAAGTTCTAGTTATTATAACTTCACTGAATAAAAATAAAAATATTGAAATGATAAGTACAGAAATGACAATTATCTTTAGGAGAATATTAAATATTTCTTCAAGGGACGATTCTCTTGTTGAAATTATATTTGTAATCTTTGGAAGAAAAAGTGTAACAAATACCCTGTCAAATATAAGAAACAATCCGATCATTTTTAATGCAGCACTGAATATTCCGGCTTCCGAATTACCTGCAATGTAAGCAATATAAATTACCGGGAATGCAATTAGAAATTGAGAAATGTAGGAAGCTATCCCAAGCGGAAATGATTTCTTCAGAGTTTTCCAGAAATACTTTTTGCTTCTTTCATGCTGAAAAGTATAACCATTTTTTTTAAACGAATAAGTAAAGACTACTGCAGTTACAATTCCTCCAATTGTCCAGGCAATACCTGTTAAAACAGCATCATCTCTTTCTTTAACAATCAGGATTATAAGTAAAAGATAAACCGCTGTTCCAGTTATTCTAGCATAAGCAACTATTTCCATTTTTTGTAAACCAGTGAAAAACCATTCGAGTATAAAAACAGTTGGAAATAAAAAGAACATATAACTGAGAATTATAAAAAAGTTTTCGGATGTGCCTAAAAGAATAAATGAGACAACAATAGCTATAATAAATACAATTGTTGAAAGTATTAATCTTCCATAAAATATTTCACCGGCAATTTCATTTGCATTCCTGTTCGCAGCTATGTTTCTTGTTCCGAGCAAGGATAAACCTCCGTTTGCAAGGATCAACGCATAGAACACAACGGATTGCCCAACATTTATTGCTCCAAATCCTGATTTACCTAGTACACGTGCGAGATAGGCAGTTGCAAGGAATCCGATGAATTTAAGAATCAAATCCATTGCAAAAAGAAACAGGGTGTTGAGAAGGTTTTTATTCAAACCTATTTGACCAGTTTATTTTCGATAAACCTGACAATTCTATTTGAAGCTTTTCCATCTCCAAAAGGATTTGGTTTTCTAAAGAAGTTGTGCCCTTTGATAATTTTCTTAATTACGGGAGCCAATTTTAGTACTTCAGGACGAGTACCGAAAACAACAAATATTTTTTTCATTATGAAGTTAATTTTTTGATAATACTAGAAAGGTTTTCGTTTCTTTTTTCATTTGCATCAAAGAAAATAATCTTCTCATTCTTAAATTCTTTTAAACATCCTATCAATGGAGCGATAATATTCTTTTTGTAATTCATTGCCAATGCAACTCCTCCTGATGTTAGAATATCTTTATAATTAAAGATAGTATAATCAGCAGAATTTAAGAAGTATGGAACATCTTCATCCGGGACTAAGCTTCCTTCCAGAAAAATTCTTTTATTATCCGAAAGAGCTTTTAATTCATTAAAGTATTTATGATTTCCTCTTTTTACAAATCCGGCTATAATTAATTTGTTTTTCTCGTTAAGTGATTTGAAGATTTCAATTACTTCTTTGATACCCTTGTATTCGGCTATTGCGCCAAACATTAAAAAAATTTTATCATCAGCTTTTAATTGATTGTTGAAATATTTTTTATTAACCATCTCCATTGCTTTATCTTTTCCAAAAATACTTGCCGGAAAATAGGGATGCTTAGTAGCAAAAAATTTATTTACGTCAACACTAAGGATTGGAGCTACAATCTCAATTGCTGCTTTACAATTAACATGCAGTTTATCAGCTAATCCCGCAAGAAATTTTCTAATCTTCTTATTGAAATAAATGTATTTATTATGATGAGGATACCTATTATGTACAGTCCAGATAATCTTTCCACCCAAAATCTTATAAAGAATAATCCAGAATAATTTCCATTTTATTCCGATAAATGATTTCAGGTTTTCAAATTCAAACCAATGATAGTGTAGAATACTTTTTTCAAATTTCAATCTGCTTAAAATTATTTTAGGAAGTAAGCTTGCATTAAAGCTTACAATTTTAATGGGAGAAGAAGTATTAAGAAATTCTTTGTAAAACTGATAAAGGTAACTTGTATCTTTATTTAATTGTGGAATTTCAGGGACGACAAATATCCTACTAACACCCGGTGATAATTTCTGATATTCATTTAGTAATGATGATTCAATCATTTATTTGTTAAGTGTAATCAGGAAACCAGTTGCAATATATTAAAATTTAAAGCCTAATGAGAAGAGATTTGCACTCCCAATGCCAAGTGAGAATGGAACAAAAGCATAATCGAAATTCAGATTTCCCCAGATCAAGCCGATTCCTCCTGTAAATCCACGGGATTCATATCCCGTTTGATATCCTGTACGAATAGCAATAGTTTCATTATAAACTGCTTCTCCGCCAACATTGAAATGAATATCATTTTCCAAAGTATATTTCTGAAATTCACCTGCAGCGATAAATCCAAAATCGGAACCGAAAAAAGCAATTGTATAAGCAGTACCAATTCTGAATTCAGATGGCAGTTTTGTACTTTCAGTTCTAAGATTATTCATTGAACCGAGATTTTTAAAAACTGCTGATGCTGTTAAACCTTTTACAGGAGTTAAATATGAAACTCCAAAATCAACAGCCCATCCTGTAGCTTCATCCACGTATAATCCTTCATACAAATATTTAACGGAGGTACCAACAGAAAATTCTTCAGTTATAAAAAATCCGGTTGAAATACTTCCGAAAAAATATTTTGCATCAAAAGTTGATTCGGGTTCTAATACTGCGTTTTGTCTCACTTCAATATTACTTATTGACGAAATATTAAAACCTAATGCTATAGGCAATCCAAATACAACAGATCTGATTCCACCAACTTCACTTTTCACATCCTGAATCCATTCATTGTGCATAAACATTACTTCGGAATTTTCTTTCCCTGCAAGATTGGAAGGATTATAAAAGAGAGATGTAATGTCATTTGAAATTGAAGTACCTGCATCTCCCATTGCAATGTTTCGTGCACCAAATCCGAATTTTAAAAATGGTAAGCCATTGCTGCCTGCGGATTGCGATAATATTATTGAAGATGATAAAGCGAATATTAAAAATATTTTTTTCATTTTTTTTCTACTTGAACTTACACCTGAACTAACGCCCGATTCATCAGGTTCAAGAGCAAGTTCATGAAGTATAAAGTTTATTTAAAAGTTAACATTTATACCAACAATATGCCTATCCTGCGGTGAATATTGTTCTATCATAAAAGCATAATCAACTCCAAATACAATATCACCAAAATTACTTAGGTATGAAAATCCCGCAGCGGGTTTTGCCGGACGATCCTGGTTGCTTAAATCATATTGATCAACTCCGGCTCGCAAATATAGATTTTCAAAAATATTATATTCAACACCAAACCTGATAACATTTGTTTTTGCACTGCTTCGTTCATAATCAATTCCGACAATAAATCCTTCTTCTACATCCAGATATCCGATTCCTATTTTCATTAATACAGGAAATTTATCTTCACTGGTTCTACCGTCCTGATCATAAATCGGTGATGTATCCCATTTATACTTACTATTTATATCTGAAATCATTAATGCTAAATTAAATTGATCATTAATTTTATATAAGGCGCCTACATCAAGACCGACTCCTGTTGTAGAAATTTCTTCGAATAGTTTATAGTAGTAAAATTTAACATTTAAGCCAATAGAAAGTTTTTTAGAAAACCGGTTTGCCAATCCCAGAAAGAATTGATTTTCCGATGTTGAAAGATCGCCGGTTTTTAATCCGTTGTTATCTCTTCCATCAATATTGCTAACACCTGAGTTTATAATTCCTACCGTAAAACCTGCAGTTGATCTTGGTTCGGGATTTTCAATTAACGAATCTTTCTTGCTGTAAAAATCAAACTTTCTTGTAAAGTTCAGAAAGTTTAGTGATCTGTCTAGCGAAAGGAATGAATATGAAGTTTGAAAAGAATTTCCTTCCTGAAAAACTGTTAATGCCGGGTTGTAATAAGAAACAAG
This sequence comes from uncultured Ignavibacteriaceae bacterium, assembly GCA_964510675.1. Lineage (GTDB taxonomy): Bacteria > Bacteroidota > Ignavibacteria > Ignavibacteriales > Ignavibacteriaceae > RBG-16-34-14. The sequence goes on along the minus strand of CAZECH010000019.1, from coordinate 8,716 downwards.
ATTGCCTGTTGTTATAGCCGACATTGCATTTCCCATTCCGATTCCTCTAGCACCAAATCCCATTCTGCTGAAAGCACCGGGCTTGACTGCAATCTCAGAAACTTTAGGTTGTGCGTTTAGTTCCAATTGTGAAATAAAGAGAATATTCAATAATAAAATTAATAATCCCCTGTCATTCTGAACGAAGTGAAGAATCTTTCCTATCGTTTTTATGAGATTCTTCGTCGTTTCACTCCTCAGAATGACTTTTGTATTTATTAATGATATTTTTTTCAAAAATATTCCTACTGTAAAACTATTATTTTTCCAAAAACAGGATCATCATTATCAAAATCAATTCTATAAAAATAAACACCGTTGGGAACGATTTTTCCATTTTCATCTGTGCCATCCCATCTGTCAATCACACCATTAGTCTCCAGGTTGAAATTATCAACCGCATGGATTAAACCGCTTCTATCAGCATTCTGAATAACTGTTCTGACTATATTCATGGAAAAATCAAATATCCTTATTGTTACTTTTTTACTTTCTCCGCCAGTGCTGTATTTAATTTTTAATATCTCTTGCCGCGGTGAAAAAGGATTTGGGTAAGCATAGGTTTCAACTGCTGATGATAATGGTTGAGAAGCAAAATAAATTTTCCATTCTCCATTCCAGAAAGAACCTGTATCTTCACTTAATCTTACCAGTCCATCATCTGAACCAAGCCAGATATCATCTCCTTCTGAGGCTGCACTGAAAAATCCGGTAGCAGTTAAGGAAACACCTGAACTTTCATCAATAATATTATTTGGAAGTATCCAGGTATTTCCTTGGTCTCTTGTTCTGAAAGGGCCATTATCTGAAGGAGCAATTACATCATCAAGCTTAAAACCAAAATTATATACCTTCTCTTCTTTCAAGAAGGTTTGCCAGTTTTCACCTCCATCTGAAGTAGAGGCCACCCCATTAAATTCTGTTTCTCCTTCTGCACGCCAATTAACTGCCCAAAGTGTTTGAGTTGTCTGATTAAAATCAAGACCAATAACCCAATTACCACCAATAGAATTTTCCTGGTTTGTATGATTAAATTTCCGCCAGCTAATTCCCCCATCAGTAGATTTGTTAATTCCACCTGCAGTACCAACATACAAAATAGAATCTCCGATCGTCTCAACTGAAAAACCAAGGTGATTGTTATAAACTCTTGGTTCTAATTCAAATTTTATAGTATCCTCAGGAGAAATTTGATCAAGAGCATCAGAGGGTAGTAAAACCCTTTCCCATTTATAATTTGGATTCAGCTTTATACTATCAATATAAGCTTTTCTAAGGCCTCCAGCCCACGAAGTTATCCAGATTGTACCTGGTGAAAATGCGATATCATATATAACATTCTGTTGTGGCACTATAATATCCAGTGCATAGACCAATGGAAGATTAATGCCATCATTAATACCATAGGCAATTACTGTGTCACCCCTATTATCAAGGGGATGTGGTATGGTTGTCCAATTCGTTCCGTTATCGGAGGTATAAACTAAACCTCCCCCGGTTTGAACTTCTTCATCACCCAGAGGTGTAAAATAAACTTTCGCCGCCCAGAATGTACCTGTGTGTTTATCATATCCTATTGCTGATATACCCATTGTCCCAAATGCTTCATTCCCGTAAAAGTTAGTCCACGTCTCTCCCCTATCAAATGAAACACTAACTCCCCTGCTTGTGCCAAGCCAGACAGTATCGCCAATAGTAATAATATCGCTAATACTATTGCTGGCAGGATTTTGGGAGTTTATTTCATTAGAAGAAGAAATTTTTGATAAATAATCTTCATTACCCTGAAGAGAATAAGAATCTGGTCTTAATTGAGAAAAAGAATTAGTAAAAGACAATAATATGAAGATAAAACTAAAAAATATTTTCAGCATTATTGAACAGAAATATTATGAATGATTTTATCACTTAATAAACCACTTCTATCTCTAGCTTGAAATTCAAACCGCCAGATACCTTTTTGCGCATTGGTAGGAAAAGTTAGTACAACTGTAAACGTCCCATCGTTAGCAGTAATATCTCCATTTTCTTGTGTCTTACCATCATCAAATAAAGGGAATTGGAATATTCCCTGGCTGTTAACAACTCTATCTCCATTAGGATTATAAGCTTCATAAAAAACATATTCGATATCGTTTAAACCATTACTATCACTGGCTTCAACAGAAAATAAGATTGTCTGTCCAGCCTGGATTGTATCAGCCATCATGAGATTTGATAGGGCTGGTGCAACATTATCCTGTCCATTATTAAAAAAGAAATAACCGATCGCAACCAGATTATTTACTCCATTAGAACCTGTAACATTAAACTTAACATTATAATTCCCAACAGGATAATTTCTTTTTAGGATGAACTGATTCGCGAAAATATTATTACCAATAGAATGCATTTCCACAGGTGATGGATTTAGAAGAGAATTATCAGAAGCATAAATATCAAAATAAACTTTATCAATCTGACTTCCGGATCTGAATCCCAATCTTAATTCCAATAGGGAGTCCGGTGGATTCTTGAGGTCTATGGTGTCTTTTATCCCTCCAACGAAGCTCACCTGGTAATCTTCATAAGAAACATCTATAACATCATCAAAATCTTTTTCGCAGCCTGATAAAATTGTGAACAGAAGAAATGCTGTTCCCATCATTAGTCGGGAGCGTTCCGAAAAATATTTTTGCATAGGTTTAATTTAGTCTTAAATATTTTTTTTTTAAGGGCAAAAATTAACCCTGAATCATCCCGGTATTGACAAAATAAATGGTGTTGGTGAAAATGAAATAATCAATATAAAAAAACTAAAATAGCCAATGAGCTTCCTTTTAGAATCTAGCTCAGCATCATCATGTATTGGCGGATGTTCAATCTTAATTATAAAATATAATATTAAAGACCAGAAGAGCCATCCTGACCAGCCAATATCATAGTTTATATCAAAGCTCATTTCTATAATTCCTATTATTCCAAGAACAAATAATATTGAAAAACATATAACCGCTATTTTAAAATGTGTTTCCTTTCCAAATATAGTATACCCAATATGCCCACCATCAAGCTGGCCTATTGGTATCATATTCATAGCAGTAATAAAAAGTCCAAACCAACCCACACATAAAAAAGGATAATGATAAATCTCGGACATTGGTGGAAAGAATTGATTTGATCCAACAAATATTAATTTAAAAAATGAAAATAATAACGTATCTCCAAAAACAAGATTATATCCTCCTTTTCCATATTCGGGAGAAAAATAATCAGGATGTATTGCAAGTAAATAATTAATATCAGGAACATTTAGAAAGCCATAAATTAGAATTATTAAGCAAGCAACAAATCCTGCAAGAGGACCAGCAACTCCAATATCAAACATTGCCTTTTTTGTAGGCACTGGTGATTTGGTTCTTATTACAGCACCCATTGTTCCAAAGTTTAATAAAAATGGTAAGGGAGGTAATGGAATATAATACGGGAAAGTAGCTCTGACTTTATGATACATTGCTGCAAAGTAATGCCCAAACTCATGAAAAGTTAATATAAACAAAATAGAAAATGAGTATGGAAGCCCTATCAACAAATGTTTTAACTCATAAGGTCCTTGCATACCAGTAATCCATTGTGCCCCTGCAATTGTTGTTGTAAAAAATGTAATTAAAAATAAAACGATATGAAGAAGATAATTTTTCTTATCCCGTTTCCTGGTTTTCTGGTAATCCTGATATTCAAAGGTATCTTTAATTTCACTCATTATAACTCAATATTGACTCCTGCAGAAAAATAATCTTCATTGAACTCAAAAAATTCTCCATGTACACTTTTACCGGAGTAATAACTAAAGATTACACTAATTCCCTTTGATGAATAATGACCAAATTTAATTCCTGCTGATATGATATTATTTCCTACTAATTTTTGTACATGATTAATTTTAAAATCATAAGATATAAAAGGTGTTATAGAATTATTAATTACATCAACTAAAAAATAATCAAATCCTGCCTGGTAAATTCCATTACCAACCCAATGAGGTTTTACGTGAACAATATAGGTTATACCAAGATAAATTCTTAATGTATTGAACTTATAATAAGGAAATAGTTCTATAAACTCCCGGCTGTAAACTCTAGGGAATTGTCCATCCATCCATGTATTTGTACCTTTTATGAACCTGCCATCGGCTAAATGTGCACTGATATGGCTTGCTCTCAAACGAATTCCATATTCATTTTTTTCATTAAGCACTTTATAACCGGCATTCATTCCGAAGAAGTAATCAACGGCTTCAACAGGAAAATGAAATTCTTCTGCTTCCCTGATTCTTGTGAATGTAAAAAAATCTGCACCAACGGAAAAATTAGAATTACCATCTTTAATCCAAACAACATCCGATGAATACCCGACATCAAGGCGAAGATTTTTTTGACCAAACAGGTATGATATTCCAACACGAGGTTCTAAAAAGTTTGCAGTAAAAGGCTGAATGTTTAAACCAGAAGGGAACCATTCGGTTTCTGTCTGGGATTTTATAAAAGGATTTATTATTAAGAGTAATAAAAGAAAAGAGACTTTCCGCATTAATCTGCTTCTGAAATTGAGTGAAGTTTTTTTTGAATTTTTTGTTTAATAAGCTTGTTGTAACTGTACTTGAATTTTGATGTAAGACTTGAAAAAGCATATAGATTTGTTGGAAAAGCAAAAGAAGGTTCAAAATAACAGTTAACTGTGCAACCCTTACAAAAATCAAAACGACCTTCCATCCTTTGAAAATGTTTTATTTTTTCTGAATTCCTTATTTCATCAATTGGCCGGTCAATCTTTATTTTTTCACTTTCAAAATGATAACAAGGAAGAATAATTTCATTATAAGGTGATATGACTATAACTCTTGTCACTGCTTTGCAGCTTGGATCATTAATATCATTGCCGCCATTTTTTCTAAGCTTTAAAAATGCTTTGTTGATATATATATCCATTTTGCCATCTGTGTATTCTTCAATATAATCAATTGCTTTGTCACTCAAGCCGGGATTTCCAAAATAAGAAAAAACAGGGTTTACAATAAGAACCAGATTATTCTTTGCAGCAATCTCATGCATTCTGGGGAGTTTAGTGTAAGTTTCATTCGTTACAGTAAAAAGAATATCCGGAAACTCTCCAAGTGATTTTGCGATATCAATGCTCTCAAAAATTCTTTTATAACAATTTACTTTTCTTATCCTGTTATGTTCTTCCTCATCAGGAGAATCAAGTGAGAAATGCAGAAGATCAATATTTCCTAAAAGTTTTTCGGCAAATTTTGGATACAACAATGCATTTGTTGTTATGCTTGTCTGGAAATTCAATTCTTTAGCATACGCCGCCATTAAATGTATTTCTTTATGAAGAAGAGGTTCGCCGCCGGTAAGATCAATAAATTTTACACCAAGTTTCCTGATTTGTTCAATGTTCGATTTAAAATCTTCCAGTTTTGCATAAGAAGCATCTTTAAAATTTTCATGAATCCCAAAATGGCAGAACTCGCAGAAAGCATTGCACCGGTATGTTAAATAATAATTACAAAGTAGAAGCATTATTCGTCATTAGCCATTGGTTATTAGACATCAGTTTTTAAATCAAAAATCAAAAGTCAAAATAAGTATTGACCAATGACTTCTCTTGAACTTAAACTTGCTCTTATTCTTTCACTTATATTCTCTGTTCTTCCAGATAACCTTACGATTGAATAAAAGTGCAAATGGTATAATTGCTGCATAAATTATATAATAAATCTGGAAGCTGAGAAAGTATTTTAAATTTCTTATAAGTCCTAATTCCTTATGAACAGGTAAAAGAATGAAAAAATCAATTGCCAGTTTAAAGACCGCCAAATATAACCATACAGGCGAGAAAAATAAAGGAGTAAGAAGCATTCCAACATTTGCTAAGAAAGCAAAGCTCATTACAAGTCCGCCATATAAGGGTACATCCAAACCACCAACAGACCATCTTTTTTTCTGCCTGAAAAGATCTTTAATATTTGTACAAGGCGCTGAGGTAATCAAAGCATTTTTATCAAGAGGATAAACTATTTTATATTTCTTCAGCCTGTTCATCGCATGAAGAAGAAGTGAATCTTCAGTTACACTGAATGGAAGATTTTCATATCCGCCAACTTCTTTATAAACAGATTTTCTGTATGACATATTGTTCCCGATACAGCTTATAGGGAATCCAAGATTTATAGTTCCTGATGCAACTATTAATAAGTAAATAAAATCTAAAGCCTGGAGACCTGAAAAATTATTATAAGCGTATTGTGTGGTAAATCCATTTACCATTGCTACATCTTTTTGATAATACGAAGCTATTTGATAAACCCAATCAGGATGGGTTTCGCAATCAGCATCTGTAGTAAGAATTATTTCACCTCTGGAAATTTCAATTGCATTTGCGAGTGCATTGGTTTTTCCTTTTAACTTCCCGATCTCCTTGCTTGTTACAATCTTTTTAAATTTATTCTTGTTGAAAATAAATTCATCAATTATCTCTCCTGTTTTATCAATTGATTTATCATCAACAAGAATTATCTCCAGCTTGCCTTCGGGAAACCTCAGTTTGTCGAGAGATTCAAGACATCTTAAAATATTTGTTTCCTCATTACGTGCAGCAACAATGATTGTTGCAGAAGGAAAATTATTTTCGCTTAATACCGGAAATTTTTTTCTTACACCTATTAAAAGAAGCGCAGCAAAAATAAAATAAAAAGATAGAACAATGAGAAAGATCAGTTCAGGCATCCGGAAGGTTCTCCAATTTCAAATCCGCGTTTGGCAGATTCATCAATAATTAATTTTACAGAATCCATGATGATATCTTTAGATTTAATACTATCATGAAGCACAACAATTGAATCACTTTTCAAATAATTTTGCGCTGCAAATTTAACAAGATTAAAATCATTTTTATAATCTTGTGTTAATAAAGACCACATTACACATCTCAAATTTTTATCCTTAAGAATTCCACGTGTTGAAATAGTAAATCTGCCGTAAGGCGGTCTGAAGAATTTAACTTCATAATTAAATTTTTCTTTCATCAGTTTATTCAAAGAATCAATCTCTTTAATGGCTTCAGTATTACGTATCATTGTTAATCTTTTATGATTAAAGGTATGATTCCCGATTAAATGCCCTTCATCCAAAATTTCTTTCGCGAGTGACAAATTATTCTGAACATTATTCCCTACACAAAAAAAGACTACTTTTATTTTATTCTGAGCAAGCAGGGTTAAGATTATCTCGGTTGATTCAATAGTCGGACCATCATCAAATGTTAAAAGAATTTTGTTGTTTAAAGTATTCCATTGAAAATCATTAAAAATTTTTTTAATGATTGATGGAGGATCATATTTTATTTTTAAATCAGGCAAATTCAATTAATATCTTAAAGAAAGATTGTTAATAACTAATTTACTATAAATTGATTGAAGATTTTAATGTCGTCAGGACAAGCGGGGTTTTGTTTCTCTTTTACTAAATTGATATTTATAATTTCAAAAATATTTAATGAAACATCTGCCCGATCATCAAAAAGGAATTATTGCAATTCTTGCTGCTGCAATATTGTGGAGTACAGGCGGAGTTTTTATAAAACTCATTTCACTTAATACATACCAACTTTCTTTTTTCCGTTCTACTTTTGCAGCAATAGTTTTCCTGATACTTTTCAGAAAAGTTGTGGTTTATGCAAACGGCTTTGCCATACTAAACGCATTCTTTTATGTAGTTGTTTTAATATTCTTTGTGCTGGCGACGAAATTGACAACAGCGGCTAATGCAATCTTTCTTCAGTATACTGCGCCAATCTATGTTTTAATATTTGAACCAATCATTAATAAAACCAAATATGAAAAAATAAATACCATTACGATAACTATATGTTTTCTTGGAATGATTCTATTTTTTATGGGAGAACTCTCTCCCGGTCATCTTGAAGGGAATCTTGCAGCACTTTTATCAGGAATAGCTTTTGCTGCATTCTTCGTGGGAATGAGAAAAAATAAAAGTGAATTCCAGTTCAGTTCAATTTTTTATGGAAATGTCTTTATTGCTCTGATTTGTATTCCCTCTTTATTTTCAATAAACATTTTACCAATTAATGATCTCTGGATGGTTGTGTACCTTGGTATTTTCCAGATTGGAATTGCTTATGCGATTTTCAGCTATGGACTAAAAAGAGTATATGCAATAGAAGCATCAATAATCGGGATGATTGAACCTGTACTTAATCCGGTCTGGGTGTTTTTTGGTTATGGAGAAGTTCCTTCTTTTATGGCAATTATAGGTGGTATAATAATTATTACAACAATTGCAATTAGATCATTTATTCTTGAATCACCCGTTATTAAGGGAAGATTTAAGAAAGGATAAGACTGTTTTAACTAATCTTTAATCGGGTTGACATTCCCACATAAAGTGGGAATGCATAAAAAAGTCTTCAGCTTTTGGATTCCCGTTCACGGGAATAACTATTTCTACCTGATCCCTTAACTTACAATGAGAAGTGATACTAACTCTTATCAAATTTATTTTCCTTCATTTACTTCTCATAATAAAATAAATCAGCAGGCAATAATTCCTTTTTTATCCCGGGACCTTTCATATAAACTTTAATATCCTCACCTCCTGAATGCTCGAAGAAAATA
>CAZECH010000018.1:0-16880 GCA_964510675.1 uncultured Ignavibacteriaceae bacterium | reverse complement strand
AATAGTAAACAGATTTTAGATTTCCCTTTTTAATATCCTTAACTGCATCAAGAATAGTTGGGATTGTTATTTTATTCTTCGTCAAGCTTTTCTTTCTCCTTTTCGTATTTCATTGCCTTAATCATAAAAAAAAGCAATCCTCCCCAAACTGTTCCTGCAACTAAAAGCATCGTTATAATTGATTCGATGTTCATAGTTTAGTCAGCATTAAAGATTTTACCAGTCATTTTTTTATTAAGCAAAACAAATATAGCAAGAACAATTGCCCATTGTGCAATACAGGTCCCTGCATTTTCTGAATGAAACGGGTTCCACCATTCCGGATCCCATGATGCAGAAGAAATTAGCCACCAAAGAATCAATACAACAACCTGTAAAGGAATGAGTACGCTGATTATGTAATTATACCATTTTCCTATTTTTACATCGCTTCCATATCCGTTAATAATTTCCCTTCGGAATTTATCAACCCCATATTTAATAATTGAAAAAGAAATAAAAGCACCACTCAGAATTAAGCCAACACCCCAAACCCAATCCTGGTTCAAAAGAAAGTTCATATCTAAGGCAGAGGGAACTCCGAGTATGAAGCCCATAGAAGCAATAATGATTATCGCTCTTCTCCGTACAACTCCAAAATCTATCAAAGTTCTTGTTGCAAGTTCAACCATAGAAATCAAAGATGTAACCGCAGCAAAAAATAACGCAAGAAAGAAAATCGAGGCAAAGAAAATATTAATAATGTTGCTTGAAGATACTTTTGAAAACAAAAGCGGGAGATAAATAAATGTTAATCCTGTATTTGCAGGTCCTGATTGGGTTACCTGGCTCATTGCATCAACCGAACTTAATGCAAATACTGTGGAAAAGATTGTTATTCCTGCTATGAGAGAAACAGAATTATTTCCGAATCCTATTAATGCAGCATTAAGCGATATATCTTCCTTTTTTCTCATATAAATTGCATAAGTGAGAATTAATCCCCAGCCTGCACCGGTATCCCAAGCATTTTGTGTAAGAGCATTAAGCCATACTTTATAATCAAGAATAATATTTATATCCGGTGTGAAGAAATATTTTATTCCTTCAAAAGCATTTGGTAAAGTGATTGCCCTGAAAAAAAGGATAATCAGAATTATTAATAGAGAAGGCACAAGAAATCTTGTTACTTTTTCAATTCCTTTCGTAATTCCCCGGTAAACTATAAGAGCTACAAGCAGCATAGAAATTAAATGAAATATTACAGGCTGAAATCCAGCTGAAAAATCATTCCAGTATACAAGATGATCCGTTGTGTTGAAAAGATTTCCTGAAGCTGCAGAAAGAAAATATCTTAAACACCAACCGGTAACAACAGAGTAATAAAACATTATCCCGGTTGAAACCATAACTATAAAAGCACCCATCCAGCTAAATTGTTTTCCTGCAGTTTTGGATATAGCACCAATTGGTCCTAAACGAGACGACTTACCAATTCCAAACTCGGCAATAATTAATGGAACAGACCAGATAAGGAGAAAAATTACCCATGGAATAAGAAAAGAACCGCCACCATTTTGTGCAACAACTCTTGAGAACCGCCAGATGTTTCCGGTTCCAACAGCAATGCCAAGAGTAGCGATTATAAGTGTCCATCGGGAAGAAAAGAATTCCTGTTGTTTCATATTGTAAGAAGGAAATTAAGGAAAGGAGTATATTATTCAAAAGTGAAGCTCACCTTTAAGATGAACTTCACTTATAATGTTTTACTCTACTTGAGAAGTTGCTCTTTTTTCAATTATTATTTTTTCAATAATAACATCTTTTAGAGGTTTATCTCCGGGTTTTGAAGTTTGGACTTTGCCGATTGCATAAACCACATCCATACCATTTATAACTTTACCAAAAATTGTATGTTTGCCATCCAGCCAAGGAGTCGGAATAATAGTAATAAAAAACTGGCTTCCATTTGTATTGGGGCCAGCATTTGCCATTGAGAGAATACCTGCACTGTCGTGTTTTAATGTTGTGACAAATTCATCTTCAAACTTTCCTCCCCATAAACTTTCACCACCTCTCCCTGTTCCCGTCGGGTCTCCACCCTGAATCATAAATTTATCAATCACTCTATGAAAGATTACACCATTGTAATAACCTTTGTTTGCAAGTCCTGCAAAATTCTCAACTGTTTTCGGTGTAAGCTTTTCGAATAATTCAATTTCAATATTCCCCATATTAGTCTGCATAACTGCAACAAGAATAGAATCATTTGTTATTGTTGAATCTATCATTATACTACTTTCGTTTTTATTGTTTGATGAATTTGAATCTTTACACCCTATAATAATTAGCAAAAATAAAAATGAAAAGAAAATTGATTTCATTATTCCTCCTTTAATAATTAGATGTTTTTAATTAAGATCGAATGATACCTGACGATAATAAAACTATAATTGCAATTCCCAAAGCTATCCTATAATAGATAAAAATAAAGGTTGTATTTTTTCTTAAATACTTAAGAAGAAAATCTATTGCTGCATATCCGCTTATCCCGGATACAATTGTTGCGATGATAAGATTAATAGCCATGGAAGAATCTATATATTCTAATGCTTCATAAAATTGAAGCAAACCACTGGCAAGAATTGCTGGAACACTAAGCAGAAAAGAAAATCTTGCAGCTGTTTCCCTCGTTAATCCAACAAACAATCCACCTGTAATTGTTGTACCAGAGCGTGAAGATCCGGGAATTAAAGCTAAAGCCTGTGCTATTCCCATCAGGAAGGAATCTCTTATTGTAATATCTTTCATTTCCTTTTTGAACCGGGCTGTTTTCTCAGCAATCCCAAGAACTATTGCCAAGCCGATTAAACTTCCCGAAATAACATATAAATTTTTTGTAAGTGCACTTTCTATAAGATCTTTAAATAAAAGACCTGCAACAACTACAGGAATTGTCCCTATAATTATCAACCAGCCCGTTCTTGAATTTTGATTCTGTTCAGAAAATTTTTTTCTTTCCATAAGATTCTCTATTAGAAAATCATTAGTGATATTCCATAAATCTTTCCAAAAATAAATCAGGATGGAAATCAATGTACCAAGCTGAATTACAGCTATGAATGACGTCCATCTCTCAGGTGTTTCGGAAGAAATGAGATTCATTAATTTTCCGGCAACAGTTAAATGCCCGGTGCTGCTGATAGGAAGAAACTCAGTAATACCCTGAATTATTCCAAGTATAATTGCTTCAAGAATATTCAAAGTATTTCCTTAAAAAATGTAAGATACACCAAGACTCAATCCTACAGAGAGTGAATTGAAATTAACAATTTCCTCTGCCGCATAATTATATAGATGTGTACCGTTATTTTCCGGTTCACCATTCAAATCATAACATGCTTGTGCACCAATTTTTGCATAAACATTTCCACCAAGCAAAGTATTTCCTTCAGCTCTCAATAAAAACCCAATGCCTGTGGAAGAAAAAGTTTTTGTTATACCTGTTCCTGGAAGAGATTCATCTGCACTAATAAAACGTAATCCAAATCCTCCCCCAAGTTTAAAATTATATCCCTCACCCGCTATAACATAATAATTAAGGTATGACAACAACAGGTTCCCGTATGATAACTCGTATTGGCCGTTTAATCCTGAAGATATATAAGAATTAATTAGGTAACCAACCTCTAAGGCCTGCTGATAAGATTCGCTGATCATATAACCAGCTTCACCTGAAAAAACTATTGCTGAATTAAAACCTTCAAGTATTTCTCCCTGGATAGGAAAGTTCTGATTTAAATAATCATATAGTGAAGGTGAATTAACAAAATCAATTCCCATTGATGCACTTAGTTCAACCTGTGAAAATGATAACTTTGAAATAATAAAAATGATGATTAACGAATAAACCAATTTCATAATTCTTTAATATCTGTTTTTACAATTTTTAAAAGATTCTCGTGCTGTCTATTCAAAACAAAGAAAATTATTAGCGATGAGAAAATCGCAAACAAATATGGAATTATATGTGTTATAAAAGCATAGGCAAGGCTTACCGGCTCGCTAAAACCGAAAAGTAAAACAAGTGTTGATTTTGCCAAAGTGTGATAAGAGCCTGTGCCGCCGGGTGTTGGTATCACAATTCCAATTGCGCTTATACTCATAACAATCCAACCCATTTGGAAAGTAATTGGTTTAACTTCCTGCATTCCTATAATAAAAAAACCTATATATGAACCAAATGCATAAAGAAACATTAACAATGCACTTAAAAGAAAAGCTATAAAATAATTTTTTGTCCCTTTAAGACTTCCGAAACCCTCTCCAAGCATCTGGATCATATAGGCGATTTTATGAGCAAGTTTTTCAGAAAAGCGGCTGAAAAATTTTACAACAAAATTATAAAATCTTTCGCGGTGCTTTATTGTTAAGTAAAAAATAAAAATAACAAAAAAAATAAAAATGATCGTTGCATAAAGCGAGGACTTTAACCATGGAAAACTTGTTAAGAGTTTTTCGCTGTACATCAGGATTGCAACGATAACAGCCAATCCAAGAAAAATTACATCAATAACTCTCTCAAGTATAATTGTACCAAACATTGAAGAGCGGGAAAGGTTTTCCCATTTGCCTATGAGAACTGCTCGGGATACTTCTCCAAGTCTCGGTACAACGCTGTTAACTCCGTATCCAACCATCAAAGCACCAAAAAGATATTTAACCGATGCATCCGGTTTTACTGAATGCAGAATAATTTTCCATCTTAATGCTCTTACATAATGTGCCGAAAATAAAACAACTACAAAGGCAAGTATCCAGATTACAGAGGAGCTGGAAACGATTTTGAAAACTTCATTAATATCAACTCCTTTAAAAGCGATGTAAAGAAATAACGCAGTTAAAAGAAGCGAGAGAGCATATTTTAAAAACCCCCTTAATTTGATTTTGTTTTTATTCTTACCTGAGATCAATAATAGTACTTCCTTCCGGAGGAGTAAATTTGAATTTGGTGTCTGTTAAGTTTTGGTTGAGCGTATAATTTATAAAATTGATTTCAATATCAACAGCCTCTTTATTTATAATAATGATTGTATCAATGAGGTTATCTCTATTTATCCAGAGTTTAGCTTTACTAAAATTTAATTCTGAATTTTCCTTTGGTACGAAAACCAGGACTTCACCTTCTTTCTCAGAGCTTATGGTGCATTGGGATGGATAATCATAAATGATGCTTTTAAAAGAGAAGAGTGAAGGATCAGTTTCATCAATGTTATTGATGATGAGCTTTTTATCTTTTTTATTATAATTCCAGATTGTTAATCCATCTGAAACAATGAGGTTATTTTTCAGATCAAAATGAAATTTATTTTCTTTCTTATAAGATAGTTTACCTGATAAAATATCTTTACCTCCGGATTTTTGGAGAATATCTGCAGTTAAATCTTTTATTGTTTCAAATTTATTCTGAAGTGATTTTAGTAATTGTTTACTGTTATCCTGAGCATTTAAATTTAAGGATAAGAATAAAAGTAAAATCATCAAAAACAAGTTTTTCATATTATCTAACCTATTTCTTTAATGCTGTATTATTCATATTATGTTCTTCCGCCTCTTCAAAAGTACGAAATTTAAATATTCTTTAGGGATATGAGAATTTTGAAAGTTTTGTAAATTACCCATAAAACGCTGCTATCTGTCTGTAATATTCTTTGTCGGGTTTAATATTCCACAATGCTCTTTCGGCTTCTTCCAATGTTTAAAATTTTTGAATAGTCATTATTATTATTATTCGTCCTCTAACAAATGTTTTAAGATATGCATAATATTTTTTACAAATTCCTCAAAATAGTTTCCAGTTGCTCTTCATTCTCTACAAGAACAGTGCGCGCCTTGCTTCCGTCATTGGGGCCAACAATACCGGCTTCTTCAAGCTGATCAACAATTCTTGCTGCTCTTGAATAACCAAGCTTTAATCTTCTCTGAAGCAAAGAAACAGAACCTTGCTGATGTCTTACAATTACTTTTGCCGCATCTTCAAACATCGGGTCGAGATCGGCAATAGATCCCCCCGAAGAACCTTTTTTCTTTTCATAAATTGAAGGTAGATAATATGGTTTAGAATATCCCTGCTGCGAATAAATAAAGTTTGTTATCTTTTCAACTTCTTCAGTTGTAATAAAAGCATTCTGAATCCTAATCGGTTTCGGAGAACCAGTTGGAAGAAAAAGCATATCACCTTTACCTAAAAGCTGCTCTGCACCATTCATATCAAGAATAGTTCGTGAATCAATTTTGGTTGCAACCTGATAAGCAATTCTCGCACTGAAGTTTGCTTTAATAACTCCTGTAATAACATTAACAGATGGACGTTGTGTTGCAAGTACAAGATGAATTCCAACTGCTCTTGCAAGCTGAGCAAGTCTTGTAATTGGTTCTTCAACTTCTTTACCGGCAGTAATCATAAGATCAGCAAGCTCATCAACAATTACAATTATGTAAGGCATAGGGTGATGCTTCATATCATCAGTATCTTTTGGTTTCCGTGCAGGATCAGCAATTTTTTTATTGTAATCAACAATATTTCTTACACCGGTTTTTGCAAGCTTGTCATATCTCTTCTCCATTTCATATTCAACAGATTTAAGTAGAAGAACTGCATTTTGTGGAGCGGTTATAATTTCTTCATCAAGATCAGGACATACAGCGAGAAAGTGCCTTCTTAATTTTTTGTAAAAAGAAAGCTCAATCTTTTTGGGATCGATCATTGCAAGCTTTACTTCAAGCGGATCTTTTGCATATAATAAGCTGCTTATAATCATGTTTATCCCAACGCTCTTACCAGAACCCGTAGAACCAGCAATAAGCAAATGCGGCATCTTTGCAAGATCGGTTATATAAACATCCCCGCTGATTGTTTTGCCAAATGCCATCGGTAATTCAAAGTTGGATTCCGAAATCCTGTTTAAAACAGAACGGGCATTTACTAAAGAGGCTTCTGCATTTGGTATTTCCACACCTATTGCACTTTTTCCAGGTATTGGCGCGATAATTCTTATTCCCCTTGCAGCTAATGCGAGAGCAATGTCATTCTCAAGCACAACTATCCTGCTTATCTTAACTCCCGGTGCGGGAACAATTTCATAAAGAGTTACAACCGGTCCGGGAGTAACGGAAATATCCTGAATTTCAATATCAAAGAGCTTCAATTTTTCTTTAAGAAGCTCAGCATTCCTTTTTAATTCTTCTTCAGCAACAACAAAATCTTCTCGTGGATTTACTTCAAGAAGGTCGAGGGATGGTTTTTTGTAATTTATATTTTCTTCCCATTGATTAGGCAAAGAAGATTCATCTTCCTTATCAAATTCATGTTCAGAAATTTCACCAACTTTTTGAAGATCAACTTTTTTTACTTCTTCTTCCAGAACCGCATTTTTAGGTTGTGGTTCCGGTTCACCCTTTCTTATAATTCTTATCCTGGTTTGCTCTTCGGTTTCTTCCTCCATTAAATTTGCATTTTCTACAATAGCTTCCTTACCGGGTTTTACTTTTTTCTTCCTGTTCTCATTCAGCTCTTTAATCTTATTAAGATTTGAGTTCTTCTCTTCATCTGCATCTTCTTCTTTTTTCTCTGACGCAAAACCTTCAATAAGATTTTTAAAATACTCAACTAAGCCATCAAGCTTTATATTAAAAGTGAGAATAATTAGTACGGCTAAAGCTCCTGCAAGAAAAATAATTCCGCCGACACCTCCGAGAAGTCTTCCAACAACTTCGCCGAGATAACTTCCAACAGAACCAGAGAGTTCAATCATTCCCGGGAAGAGATTATAATTTGTCCTGAGAAATCCAAATAAACCAGCCAGTATTAATCCAAACAGAATAAGGAAATTGGATGTCTTAATTAAAGTCTTATAATTAATTTTAAAGAAAAGAGCAATGCCCCATATAATTAACAGCAGGGGGATAATAGCAGAAAAAATCCCCAGTGTTGATTTGATAAAGAAACTAGAAATATGTGCACCAACAACTCCAAGCCAGTTGTCAATTTTGTTAAAATTATTATTGCTGCTCAGTGAATCAAAAAAATCTCCTAAAAGAGATGAGAGATATGCTTCATCAAAACGTGAATATGAAATGATGCTTAGTAAGAGAAGAAATGAGAATGCGATTAACAACAAGCCAAGAATTTTTTTCTTCTGTCCTGTTGAAAAGAGAGATTTTCCCTTCCCTTTACCGTTTTGTTTTATTTTAGATTTTCTCTTCAAAGTCAATAAAAACTTAGTTGCCGTTTTGGGAATCTGGCAAAACTTTAAGAACATTAGCAGAGAAATAAGGTATTATATTATAAGTATTAATTTTGCTGCAAAATTTCAGGTCATCTTCAAATCCATTCTCAAGGAGAATTTTTCCATGTTCGGATTCTTCTAACATCTTAAGAAGGTTTTTTCCAAAAGATTTATTTAAAGAAACACTTGCTTTAGCAGCATCAGATAATTCAACCCTCTCATTCAATTTCTGGATTTCTGTAATAAGCTTTCCTGCGCAAATAGTATCCTCCATTGAGTAATAATTATTTCTCCCGGAACAAAGAATTTCAAAATCCTTATCAAGTTTTACAAGATGTTTTGAAAGAATCTCCAAATTCATAAATGAGCAAACAAAAAGATTTTCCGAAAACTTTGCTTTAACAATAGCTTTTGAACCATTAGTTGTATAAAGAATAATTGTTTTACCGGTTACAATTTCGGGCGAATACTCCAGAGGTGAATTACCAAGAGCAAAGCCTTCTATTTTTTTTGTATTCCTTTCGCCACCAAGTAAAGTCTGTCCGCCAAACATTCCTCCAGATACTTTAACTGCAAACTCAACCGTTGCAACGGGAACCACTTCACGCGCACCATTTGATAAAGCTGTTACAATTGTGCTTGAAGCACGTAAAACATCTATTACAACAGTAGTTTTTCCTGTAAATGAAAGCTCATCTGTAACTACTGGGGAAAGGAGAACATTTATTTTCATATTGTTCTAAAACTCACTTTTTAATGAAAGGAAGTTTAACAACCTTTGCCGGCACTTCTTTACCGCGTATTAAAATTCCTACTTCTTTACCATCTGTTGAGTAATCAGTTTTTAAATATCCTAAAGCAATTGGCTTTTCAAGAACAGGACTTACTGTTCCGCTTGTCACTTTTCCTATAATTTCTCCGTTAACACCAATCTCATATCCTTGTCTTGGAAAAGCCTTTTCTTCACTCAATAATCCACATAATTTTCTTTTTAGTCCATCAGTTTTAACTTTTTGTAAGGCATCTTTACCGATAAAACTTTGCTTGTTTAATTTCGTTATCCAGTTAAGCCCTGCTTCAATCGGGTTTGTTGTTTTATCAATATCATTTCCATATAAACAAAAGCCCATTTCAAGTCTTAAAGAATCTCTTGCTGCTAAACCAACCGGTTGTATATCAAATTCTTTACCTGCATCAAAAATTTTATCCCATAATTCTTCGGCTACCTTTTCATCACCTTTAAAATAAATTTCGTAGCCAAGTTCACCTGTATAGCCGGTTCTCGAAAGAAGCACTTCGCATCCAGCAACTTTAGTAATTGTAAAATGATAGTATTCGAGATTCTCGAGATCATAAACGGTTAACTTATTTATAACATCTTTGGATTTCGGTCCCTGGATTGCAAGCAGAGAATATTCATTACTTCTGTTTTCAAGTAGCACATCAAACTTGTTATTGTCATTCATCCATTTAAAATCTTTATCAATGTTTGAAGCATTAATAACAAGCATAAATTCATTTTCACCAAGCCTGTAAACAAGAAGATCATCAACAATTCCTCCATCCGGATAGCACATTGCTGAATACTGTACTCTGCCCGGGAAAAGTTTTGAAGCATCATTAATTGTAATCTCCTGAACAAACTCTAATGCCTTATCACCTGAAATAAAAACTTCACCCATATGTGAAACATCAAATACACCAACTGAATTTCTTACTGCTTTATGCTCTGCAATTATTGATGAATATTGAATCGGCATTTCAAAACCTGCAAACTCAACTATTTTCGCCCCAAGATTTTTATGTATATTGTAAAATTTGGTTCTATTCATTTATTCCTGTATTAACTCAATTCGAATATAAATTCTTTACCTGTTTTTTTTGAAATAAATTTAAATTTATCAGGCGGCATAGTATCATCTGCCTGAACTTTTAGTGTAATAAAATATTTAAAGCGCAATTTGGTAATAGTTTTAGGAAATCCTTCCTTTAATTTATCTGCAATTATGGAATGGCATTTAATGATGAACGATCTTTCTTTAGTTTGTCGTTTAATTTTCTTAATTAAATCTTCTAGATCATAAATGAGATGAGAATGCTTGGTTAATAATCCTGTTCCTAAGCAATAAGGACATACCTCTTTCATTGCCTGCATAATGTTTTGTCTTATTCTTTGCCGGGTGATTTGAATAAGACCAAAATCCGACATAGGCAGAACAGAAACTTTTGCTCTGTCTTTTCTGAATTCTTTTTTTAATTCGTCATAAACTTTTTTTCTGTTTCTCTCATCTTCCAGATCAATAAAATCAATAACGATTATCCCGCCAATATCCCTGAGTTTCAATTGTCTTGAAATCTCCCTTGATGCTTCAAGATCAGTCCGTAAAGAATTTTGTTCCTGTTCTTTACTCTTCGCATATCTTCCGCTGTTAACATCTATAACAACCATTGCTTCAGTATGTTCAATGATAAGATAACCACCGCTGGGTAACGGTACTTTTCTTCCCATCAGCATTTTTATTTGCTCTTCAATTTTGAATGCATCAAAAATTGAATCCGCAGAATGGAAATTTTCTATTTTATCTGAAGCATCCGGCTGAACAAGCTGAACATAATTTTTTATTTGCTTGAACAATTTTTTTGAATCAATGAATATGCGCGATACATCTGCTGTGAACAGATCCCGGATAACACTTGAAGTTGTGCTAAGATCCTGGTAAATGAGAGATGGCGGTTCTTCAGATTTTGCAGTAGTTTCAATCTCTGCCCAGGTTTTCATAAGGTTGTTAAGATCTTCACGAAGTGCATCTTCCGTCTGGTTTCTGGCAACGGTTCTGATTATCAATCCGTAATTTTGAGGGATTATACCTCTGGCTATATGACGTAATCTTCTTCTTTCCCTGAAATCAGTTATTCTTTTTGAGATACCAACTTTGTTATCGAAAGGAAGTAGAACGCAAAATCTTCCCGGCAGAGATATTGAAGATGTTACTCTGACGCCTTTATTATTAACAGGTTCTTTTATAATCTGAATAAGAATATTCTCTCCCTTATTTAGTTTAGGAATTGAAATTTGTTCCCTGTTTTGTGTTACCTGTTTATTCTCGGGGGTTTCCTGTGTAGTGTTTTGTGCTGCTTTGGGATTATCTTCTTCATCTTCATCAACATCGGAATCATCTTCTCCAAGCATTTCCTGAAATTGCTGAGTCCGTTCACCTATATCCGAAAAATGGAGGAATGCATCATGCTTCATCCCTATATCAATAAAAGCTGCACGAATTCCCGGGAGAACTCTTGCAACTTTCCCCAGGTAAATATCCCCAACCATACGGCGGTTTTCAGGATAATCGACGAAAAAGTCTACTAAGTTTCCGTCTTCTGTAATTGCAACCCTGGTTTGGGTTGATGAGGAGTTTATTATAATTTCTTTTGTCATAAAGAACAAACTCTTTAATTGAAATAATAGATTTCAATAATAAATTTTTTACAGGAATGCTTTCACCGGGAAGTGCCTTATCCTCTACGGGTGGAACTATCCCACAAATAGTAAGAAAAGAAAAATATATGAGTTCTTCCACAGCTAATAGCTTCCTTTTTAACTAAAATTAATTACGATAAAAAAATTACACGGCATTTTTTTCTTCTTTAGATTCTTTTGTACTTCCGTTATCCTTAATAAGCTCTCTTCGGCTTAAAGAGAATTTACCGTTTTCAATCTTTATGAGTTTTACTGTAACTTTATCGCCTTCTTTAAAATAATCAGTAACTTTTGCCACACGTTTATTGTCTATCTGCGAGATATGCAGTAGTCCTTCCTTACCCGGAATTATTTCAACAAAAGCACCAAAATCCATTATCTTTGTTACAATACCATCATAAATTTCGCCAACTTCGGGTGTAGCTGTCATTCTTTTAATATACTCTTTACACTTTGCTGCATTTTCCTTATTGGGAGATGCAATATTAACTGTCCCGTCATCATCAATATTAATATCAACACCGAATAATCTCTGCATTCCCTGAATAGTTTTTCCGCCGGGACCAATTATTAATCCGATCTGGTCAGTTTCAACTTTCATTGTTATTAATCTTGGGGCATATGCTGATAAGTATTCTCTTGGGGTAGATAATGCTTTGTTCATAATTCCCAAGATGTAAAGACGTCCTTCTTTAGCTTGCTTAAGTGCTTTTTCCATTATCTCAAATGAGATCCCCTTTATTTTAATATCCATTTGGAAAGCCGTAATACCGTCATTTGTTCCTGCAACTTTAAAATCCATATCTCCAAGATGATCTTCATTCCCAAGAATATCTGAAAGAATAGCGTAGCGTTCGTCTTCTTTTATAAGACCCATTGCAATTCCTGCAACTGCTTTTTTAACAGGAACTCCTGCATCCATTAATGCAAGGGATCCCGCACAAACCGTTGCCATAGAAGATGAACCATTTGATTCAAGAATATCAGATATTATTCTTACGGTGTAAGGAAAAATAGATTCATCCGGGAAAATAATTTTTAAGGCTCTTTCAGCAAGATTGCCATGACCGATTTCTCTTCTGCCAACACCCATCATTCTGCCAACTTCACCAACGCTGAAAGGTGGAAAGTTATAATGAAGCATAAACTTCTTTGTATATTCTTCAATCAAACCATCTACAGTTTGCTCATCATTCTTTGTACCGAGAGTAACAGTAGTTAAGCTTTGTGTTTCACCTCTTGTAAAAAGAGCAGAACCATGTGTTCTCGGGAGTAAAGATGTTTCAATAGCAATAGGACGAATTTGCGTTGTGTTTCTTCCATCCAATCTAATCCCGTCAGTAAGAATTCTTTCACGCATTAAATCTTTTTCAAGATCATGGAGAATTTCTGATATTACTTTTTCCTGCTCAGGATATTTTTCTGCAAGAGAAGATTGAACAGATTCTACAAGCTCTTTATTTCTTTTGCTTCTTTCTTCTTTTGCCAGGATTGCATAAACAATTTCTTTAAATTTATTTAAAGCAAGATTGTACACATCTTTTTTCAGATTTTCATCTACCGAAACACCAGCCACTACCATTTTCTGTTTATGAACTTCCTGGACAAGCTCTAACTGCAATTGAACAAGTTTTTTAATCTCTGCCTGAGCAAACTTTAATGCAGCAAGCATTTCATCTTCATTTACTTCCTTTGCTTCCCCTTCAACCATGAATATTGAATCGGAAGTTCCGGCAACAATAAGTTCAATATCACTTTCCTGGATTTGTTGATGTGTTGGATTAGCAATCAGCACACCATTAACTCTGCCAACACGAACTTCACCAATAGGCCCTTCAAAAGGAATATCCGATATTGATAATGCTGCAGAAGCTCCTGTTGCTGCAAGAATATCAGCATCATTTTCTCCATCATAAGAAAACACTAATGCGATCACCTGAGTTTCATTCTTAAAATCTTTTGGGAAAAGAGGTCTGATGGGGCGATCAACTAATCGTGCACTTAGGATTTCTTTTTCAGTGGGTCTTCCTTCCCGTTTAATATATCCGCCGGGAAACTTACCTGCTGCAGATGTTTTTTCCCTGTATTCAACCTGTAAAGGGAAGTAATCAATTCCCTCCGGAACATTTTCGGCAGCAACTGCTGTAACCAGAACCATTGTATCACCGCATCTTACCATAACCGAGCCGCCGGCTTGTTTTGCAAATCTCCCTGTTTCAATAGAAATCTTCTTTCCCCCTATTTCAACTTCTTTAATAATCATTCTAAAACCTCTTTACTTTCTTATATTCAATTCTTTAATTATTTCTCTGTATCTATTAATATCTTTTTTCATTAAGTAATCAAGAAGTCTTCTTCTTTTACCAACCATCATCATTAAGCCTCTTCTTGAGTGATGATCTTTAATGTGTTTGTTAAAATGATCTGTAAGATCATTAATCCTTTTTGTTAATAAAGCGATCTGAACTTCAGACAATCCAGTATTCTTTTCATCCTTACCAAACTTCTTAACAATTTCGAACTTTTCTTCTTTGGTCATTATGATTACCCTTATTTTGTTGTATAATATAAACCCAGACGAATCCGGGATTAATTAACTGATTTACTTAAAACTTTTAAACCTTCTTCTTTGTCTTTATTCATTTGTGATACTAATGCATCAACCGATGCGAATTTTTCTTCTCCTCTTAATCTTTCAACAATATTTACAGTTACATACTCATTATAAATATCTTCATCAAAATCATATATATAAACTTCGGGGACGATATTTCCTTCATTGTAAAATGTTGGTCTTCTGCCGACACTTAACAATCCGAAGTGTTTGTTGCCGCCAACAAAAAATTCTACTACATAGATACCAAGAGAAGGCAACAGTTTATCTTCGTCATCAAGTTTAATGTTTGCAGTTGGAAATCCTAAAGTCCTTCCTCTTTTATCACCATGAACCACTGTACCACTGAACGAGTAATATCTTCCTAATAAAGAGTTGGCTACCTGTATATTCCCATCAACTAAAGCTTTTCTTATCTCAGAACTGCTGACTGTAATATCATCAATTTTAAATTCGTCAACTTGCCCAACAGAAAAATTATTACTCTCTCCCATTCTAATCAACGTATCTATATCTCCTTTTCTTCCTTTTCCAAAATGATGATCGTATCCGAGAATAATTTCTTTCAAACCAATTCCCTTTAATATATAGTCCGAAAAAAAAAATTCGGCTGGCTGCTGCGAAAATTCTTTTGTAAAGTTAATTATCAATAAATTTTCAATTCTTGAGTTTTTTAATATCTCTTCTTTCTCTTTTACCGTTGTTAGGATTTTAAAATTACCGGAATTACCAAGTACTTTCCTTGGATGTGGATTAAATGTAACAAGAAAACTTCTGGCTCTATATTCGGATGACTTTTCATTAACTTTTTCGATTATTCTCTGGTGACCCAGGTGAACTCCATCAAAAGTTCCGATAGTTAAAACAGTATTTCTATTCTTTTTTATAGAAAGCAGGTCATTAAAAACTTGCATAATCCGGTTATTTGGGTACAATAGCTTGTAAATATAAATGATTTACCCCTTAAAGTGAAATTGTTTGATGAATGTAAACCAATAAACTAATTCATCAGCTTTAAAGAGTGTCTTTCAACAAACTCTTCAATTTTAAAAGCATCAACAACGGAGTAATTCCCTATTTTTGTTCTCCTTAATGAACCAAGCAAACCACCGCAACCCAGCTTTTCTCCAAAATCATTTGCTATAACTCTGATGTAAGTTCCCTTTGAGCAGGTAATTTCAAAATTAATATATGGTAAATCAGTTTTAATTATTTTAAAATCAGAAACAACTATTTCTCTGGCTTCTCTTACAACTTCTTTCCCTTTTCTTGCGAAATAATACAGGTTCTTTCCCTTATATTTTATAGCGGAATACATTGGAGGAACTTGCTTAATGGTCCCAACAAATTCATCTCTTATCTTATAAATTTCCTTTTCGGTAAGATGAGCAAAAGGTTTTTCAGAAATGACATCTGTTTCAAGATCCATTGATAAAGTTGTTTTGCCGAGAGTGATTGTCCCGATATATGTTTTTTCAAGAGCCTGATATTCAGTTATTGATTTTGTTTTCTTTCCTGTCGCAATAATTAAAAGCCCTGTAGCCAAAGGATCAAGAGTCCCAGCATGGCCAACTCTTTTAACTCCAACTACATTTCTTATTTCTCTTACAACTTTAAATGAGGACCAGCCGGGAGGTTTATCAATAAGAATTACTTCTCCATTTATAAAGTCAAGTCCACTGAAATCATTATTCTCTTTCGTTATCATCCTTGTGAATCTTTTTAATTAAACCTTCAATTTTCTCAACATAATCAAGAGTATCATCAATAAAGAATTTCAATTGGGGAACAAACTTTATACTTAATCTTGATGCAAGCTCACTCCTAATAAACCCGGAAATAGTGCCTAATTTTGTAAGAACTAATTCTCGTTTTTCTTTTTCAAAAACGGAAATATAAATTTTTGCATTTCTGAGATCCGGGCTTACTTTCACATTTGTTATAGTAAGAAATCCGAATTCCTTGTTATGCAGCTTGTGAAGAAAAATTAAACTGATTTCCTGTTTGATTAGATTTTCAATTTTTTCTATTCGGTAAGGCATATAATCAAGTCCTTTCAGAAAAGAAATGCATTCGAGGAATTATGCAGGTATTTAAGATATGCCAGAATCTAAAAATCCGGCATAAATAATACACTTTTACGCAAGCTTTTTCTTTGTCTCAATAAATTTATAAGCTTCAATAATATCGCCGACTTTAATATCATTATAATTAGCTATATTCAAACCGCATTCATACCCAGCATCAACATCCCTTACATCATCTTTAAATCTTCTTAAAGATCCTATTTCACCATCATGAATAACAATACCATCTCTTATTAATCTTATTTTGCTGTTACGTATAATTTTACCATCCTGTACGTAACATCCTGCAACTGTTCCGGATTTAGGAACTTTGAATGTATCCCTTACCTCAAGAGTTGCAATTACTTCTTCTGAAATTACAGGCGAAAGTAATCCTTCAAGAGCTGATTTCACTTCGTTGATAGCATCATAAATTACATTGTATAATCTTATAT
>CAZECH010000017.1:0-17313 GCA_964510675.1 uncultured Ignavibacteriaceae bacterium | reverse complement strand
CTTTAGCTCATTTCTTCTTTCCAAACTTCAGACAATGGTAAATATTAATGTTACCTCGGTTGACCAGATTTATTATTCCGAATATATCCTTTCAGTTTCAAACCCTGCTTGTCTTTACACTTTTGGTATTAAAAATTCCGATATAAAAGGAATACTTGAACTTAGTGCTGAGCTTGCAATAATTCTTGTTGACAGGCTTTTAGGTGGAGTCGGGCAAGGCACAAAACAAACAAAAGTGATTACACCGATTGAACAGAAGGTATTACAGGTAGTTGTTGAAAGAATAATGCTCGATCTTAAAAAAGGTTGGCAGATTATAGGGAGCTTCGATTTTCAGGCAGAAAGATTTGAATCGGATATTGATTTTGCTCAAATTACTTCACAAAGCGAATCAGTGCTGCTTATTTCTCTGGAAATCCTGATTGCTGAACAATCGTATATGATGAATTTATGCTTTGCAACTTATGCGTTTGATGCAATCCTTTCAAAATTATCTTCACAAAAATTTTCTTCAATAAGGCCGGTAAAGTATGAAGGTACTTCATCTGAAGAGATTATTACAAATCACCTTTATAAAACCTTGCTGCCGGTTAATGTGCAATTCGGGAAAGCAAAAATATCAGTTAAAGAATTAATGGATCTTGAAAAAGGAGATATACTTAAGCTGGAAACCAGTATAAGTGACGAGCAGATAGTTCAAGTTGGAAATAAAAAATTTTTTTATGGCAGAACAGGTGTTTTGAACAAACATAAAGCAATAAAAATCACTAGAAAAATAACATCAGAGGAAAACTAAAACAGGTAGAATTTATGTCGGAAAATTTAGAACAAGAAGAAGATCAGGAAGTAGTTGAAAAGAAAGAGGTTTTTTCGAGTCCCGAAACAATTGTGGATAAAAACGAAAAAGTTTCAACAGGCATCGCTGAATTCGAAGAGTTTGACGAAGCCAATATGCGGGATACCAACATTTCCGATAAACTGGATTTTATAAAAGATCTCCAGTTAAACGTTTATATTGAACTTGGCAGAACTAATATGCAGATAAAAGATATCCTGGAATTGGAAAGAGGCTATGTAATTGAGCTTGATAAATTGGCAAGCGAGCCGGTTGATATATTTGTTAATAATAAAAAAATTGCTGAAGGCGAAGTTGTTGTAATAGATAAGCACTTCGGTATCCGTATTACAAACCTTAATGAACCTTCACAGCGATTAAAAGGACTTTATTGATGTCATTCTTTGAATTGTTAAAAGCATTCCTTCCGCTACTTCTTATTGTAGGTTTGCTTTATGCATTGATGCGGTATGTTAAGAAATCGGGATTCTCTTTTAAGCCAAAGAATTCCGGGCATTTTAAAATGAAAGTTGTAAGCACTCAGATGATAATGCCCAAAAAATTTATCTCTGTTATAAAAATAAAAGATACATTTCTTGTTTTAGGAATAAGTGAACACTCAATTAATCTTCTAAAAGAATTTGAAGGATTGGAAGAGGATGATTTACAGGCTGTGGAAACAGTTAGTACGAATAGTTTTCTTGGTCACTTTAAAAGAAATTTAGGTATAAAATGAAAAGGGCAATTATTGTTTTAATATTTTTCGTAGCTTTTCTTTCAGCAGATTTGACTTCAGCGCAGTCTAATACAATTCCTTTACCCAAAATAGGAATAGATATCGGAGCTTCTGATAATCCGCAGGATGTATCTGTTACTCTCCAGATTTTACTTTTAATGACCATACTTTCTCTTGCCCCTTCAATAATGATAATGACAACTGCATACTTAAGAATAATTATTGTATTTCATTTTCTGAAAAGTGCATTGGGAACACAAACTATGCCTCCAAGCCAGCTTTTAGCAGGAGTAGCTTTATTTATAACATTCTTTATAATGGCTCCAACGTGGAGTAAAGTAAATGATAATGCATTAAAACCTCTGATGGACGGAAAAATAAAACTTGATGTAGCTTATGAAAAAGGTGTAGAACCCATAAGAGAATTTATGTTCAGGAATGTAAGGGATGAAGACCTTGCATTATTTATTGACCTGGCAAATTTTAATCGTCCGCAAAGCCGGAATGAGTTGCCGACTTATATAGTTGTCCCGGCTTTTGTTTTAAGTGAATTAAGAGCAGGCTTTATCATCGGCTTCTTTTTATTTATTCCGTTCCTTATGATTGATATGATAGTAGCGAGCATACTGATGTCTATGGGAATGATGATGCTTCCGCCAATGCTTATATCTCTTCCTTTTAAAATTTTATTGTTTGTACTAATTGATGGATGGAATCTGATTGTTGGCTCCTTAGTAAGGAGTTTTAATTAAAGATGACTGAAGAAGTAGTAATCGAGATACTTAAAGATGCATTCTTTACTACATTTATAATTATACTACCGATTCTTGGTGTATCTCTTGTTGTGGGAGTAATTATTTCAATCTTCCAGGCAGCAACATCTATCCAGGAAATGACTTTAACATTTGTACCCAAAATTTTAATTACCGCTATTGCGATTATATTCATGCTTCCCTGGATGCTTGATAAGATAATTGCTTTTACCCTCAAAATATTTTCGATGTTTAGTTCAGTAATTAAATGACAAACATCATAGTTACAGATTTCGTTATTGTTCTTTTAATCTTCCTGAGAATCATTTCTGCATTTGCAGCAGCTCCAATTTTTGGACATAAAGCATTACCTGTTTTAGTTAAAGTTTCCTTAGCATTTGTTATTGCATATATAATATTTCTTGTTAGAGATAATTCAACTACAAACATTGAGTTCGGACTATGGTGGTTATTTATTAATGCAGCAAAAGAAATTATAACCGGTTTAATTATAGGATTTTCAATCAATATTGTTTTTTATGGGTTTTCTTTTGCAGGAAGCCTTATCGGTTTTGATATGGGGCTTAACATGTCACAGGTATTTAATCCTGTTGATGAATCTGAAACAAATATTCTCGGTGAGATAATTTATTTAGCAGCAGTGTTGATATTTTTTCTAATCAATGGACATCACTATTTAATCAGAGCACTTGAATATTCTTTCTCAGTTGTCCCAATTGGGAAATTTTCTGTAACACAGTCAGTTTTTGATTTATTAGTAAAGTATGCTGCAAATGTATTTGTGATTGCAGTTAAGGTAGCTGCACCTATTTTAATATCTTTTTTTCTTGTTCATATTGCTGAGGGAATAATTTCCCGAGTTATTCCCCAGATGCAAATCTTTTTTGTAACTCAGCCTTTAAAGCTTGGTTTGGGTTTTGTTCTTCTTGCAATGGTTGCCCCTCTATTAATTTATGTAATAAAAGGCCTTCTTAAATCTTTTGAAGATAATTTGTTTGTTTTAGTAAAAGCGATGGGAAACTAATATGCCAGAGATTGATGGACAGGAAAAAACCGAACAAGCGACATCAAAAAAATTAACCGAAGGAAGAGAAAAAGGCCAGGTTGCTAAAAGTGTTGAAATAAATTCGCTTGTCATTTTTACCTCAGGGTTAATGCTGCTTTATTTCAGTAAAGAAGTCTTAGCAGATAATTTATCTGATTTTGCAAAGAAGATTTTCAGCTCACTTGATGTATTAGAACTTAATATGGAAACAATTCAGCTACTGAGTAAAGATATTCTTATGGAATTCGGAATAATATTACTGCCAATCTTCGGCGGACTATTTATAGTTGCATTGGCTTCAGGATTAGGGCAAGTTGGTTTCACTATCAGCTCCAAAGCTTTAAAACCAAATTTCGCAAGATTCAATCCTATTAGCGGCATTAAAAAAACTTTTTTCTCGTCACGTTCCTTGGTAGAGCTTCTAAAATCATTATTTAAGCTTGGAGTAATAGGCACAGCAGTTTATTTCGTAATTCAAGATATGATCATTGAAGCTATTTCAATGGTTGATATTACAACCGAAGAAATTATACATTTCATGATTAATGGGGCTTTTGCACTTACATGGAAAATCGCAATTGTCTATTCGATTATCGCATTTCTCGATTTCATTTTTCAGAGACGTACATTTAGTAAAGAAATGATGATGACCAAGCAGGAAGTTAAAGAAGAAACTAAACAGAGTGAAGGAGATCCGATTGTAAAATCACGTATCAGGAAAATTCAGTATATGATGGCAAGGAACAGGATGATGCATGACGTTCCAAAAGCCGATGTCGTAATTACAAACCCTACACATTATGCGATTGCTTTAAAGTACGATTTGATGAAGGACTCAGCACCTAAAGTGCTTGCTAAAGGTGTTGATGAAGTTGCAATTAAAATTAAAGAGCTTGCAGTTAAGCACAATATTCCTCTGCATGAAGACAGGGAACTGGCAAGAACTTTATACAAATATTGCGATGTTGGAGAAAATATCCCTGAAAAACTTTTTAAAGCAGTAGCCCAGGTACTTGCATACATTTACCAGATTAAAAATAACAAGAAGAAAAAATTAATTGTATAAATGAAAGGTCTAGGAAGAAATACAGATATAATTTTAGCATTTGCCCTAATTTTTATGTTAGGCTTAATGATAATCCCATTGCCTCCTTTAATGCTGGATTTCCTCCTTGCTTTAAATATAAGCCTGTCAATATTAATCCTCGTAGTTTCACTTTATATTCAATCTCCGCTTGATATTTCAGTCTTTCCAGGTTTGTTGCTTGTTTTAACTTTATTCAGGCTTGCA
Organism: uncultured Ignavibacteriaceae bacterium; assembly: GCA_964510675.1. GTDB lineage: Bacteria > Bacteroidota > Ignavibacteria > Ignavibacteriales > Ignavibacteriaceae > RBG-16-34-14. The sequence goes on along the minus strand of CAZECH010000017.1, from coordinate 12,633 downwards.
CTTAACATAAGCTCAACAAGATTAATTTTGCTGGAAGGTGATGCAGGTAAAATAATTGAAAGCTTTGGAACCTTTGTAGTAGGCGGCAATTATGTAGTCGGATTTATCATTTTTATTATCCTGGTATTAATTCAGTTCATAGTTATTATTAAGGGATCGGGAAGAATTTCAGAAGTTGCAGCACGTTTTACGCTTGATGCAATGCCCGGCAAGCAAATGGCCATTGATGCAGATTTAAATACCGGATTAATTAATGAAAGTGATGCCAGATCAAGAAGAGAAAAAATCAGCAGGGAGTCTGAATTTTTTGGTGCAATGGATGGCGCAAGCAAGTTTGTTAAAGGTGATGCAATTGCCGGACTTCTTATAAATGGGATTAATATTATCGGTGGATTTATAATCGGTGTTTCACAAATGGGTTTATCATTTTCGGAAGCAATTGAAACTTACACAATACTTACAATTGGTGATGGACTTGTTTCCCAGATACCGGCATTATTAATTGCTACTGCTGCCGGACTTGTTGTAACAAGAAGTGCTGCCGGAACTGCATTAGATATCCAGATGAAAAAGCAGTTGCTTTCCAATCCCAGAGTACTTGGAATTGTTTCGGGAGCTGTGTTTCTTTTTGCTTTAATTCCCGGGATGCCAACAATTACATTTATGTTGTTAAGTGTTTTATTAGGGACTGGTGCTTATTTAAGTAATAAGAAAATTAAAACTACTGCTGCCGAAATTATTGAAGATGTTAGCACTGAACTGCCTGAAGAAAAAGTTGAGCAGTATTTACAGGTAGACCCGATTGAAGTTGAAATCGGGTATGGTTTAATTAGTCTGGTTGATGAAAAGCAGGGAGGAAATCTCTTTCAGAAAATTTCATCTACAAGAAAATATATTGCTTTGGAATATGGTATACTTATTCCTTCTGTAAGAGTAAGAGATAACCTGCAGCTTGCACCTAATGAATACCTGATTAAGATTAAAGGAAATGTTGTTGCTTCATTTGAAGTTTATACGGACAGGTATCTTGCAATGAACCCGGGACATGTAAAAGAAAAATTAAGCGGTATCCCGACTAAAGATCCTGCATTTAATCTTATCTCTTACTGGATAACAAAAGAAGAGAAGGATAAAGCAGAACTTCTTGAATATACCGTGGTGGACGGAACTTCAGTATTATCAACCCATTTACAGGAAACGCTTAAAAGAAATTTTGATAAGATACTTTCACGCCAGGCTGTTAAACAGTTGCTTGAAAATCTTAAGAAAGAATACCCTGCTGTAATAGAAGATATCAATGCAGAAGTATTAACATTGGGAACAATACAAAAAGTATTGCAGAACTTATTAAAAGAATTTATTCCGATTAAGGATTTGGTTCAGATACTTGAAGGTTTGATAGACTATTCCAAAGTAACAAAAAATATTGATGTGTTAACCGAATATGTAAGGCATTCAATTGGTGATACTATTGCAAATCTTTACAAAGATAATAATGAAATAATCCGGGCAGCAACACTCGGACATAACCTTGAAACAATTATTACTAAGTCTCTGCAGACACAAAAAGATGCATCTCCTTCCCTGGGATTAAATCCTTTGGTGCTGCATGAATTAAATCAAAAAATAACTAGCGCTGTTACGAAATTTAAAACACTTGGATACCATCCTGTGATAATAACTTCTGCAACAATCAGATTATATTTTTACAGGTTGATTATCTCGAGTTTCCCGGAGGTTTCAATTCTTTCATTCTCAGAACTTCCTTCACACATAGAAATTGAATTCATTGATAAAGTGGAAATAGAAAATGCAAATTAAAAAATACATCGCCTCTACATTAAAAGAAGCTGCTCTTCAGATGAAAGATGAATTAGGTACTGCCGCTATTATTCTTGGTTCTCGGACCATTGAGGATGACTCAAAGTTTGGCGGCAAAAAAATGTTTGAGATAACAATCGGCTTTGATCCAGATAAAATGCTGAAACAAAAAAAGTCTGCAGAACCTAAGAATCATTCAACCGGAAATTTCTCAAATGAAATTGCATTGCTGTCTGAAAGAATCTATCAGAATCAGAAAAAAGAAAAGAAAGAAATCACCAAATCTTTGCAACCCGAAATTACCAGGATAAAGAAAAACATAGTAGAATCTTCAATTGAAAATGATAAGAAAGAAATTTATGATACTCTTGTTAACAGGGAAATTCAAAAACCTGTTATATCTGTAATATTAAATCAGCTTGAACAATATGAAAAACTTCTTCATACAAATAATATTGATAGTTACGTCCTTTCCGGAATTGCATCGCTAATTCCTACAAAAACTTTTGAACTGCATAAGAACAACAAAACAAAAGTTGTTTCGGTTATTGGTCCTACAGGTGTTGGTAAAACTACTTGTATTGCCAAGCTGGCAATTATAGCTAAACTGCTTCACAATCTTAATGTTGGTTTAATTTCTGTTGATACATACAGGCTTGGTGCAATTGATCAGCTCAGAATTTTTTCCGAGATAAGCAATATTGATATGCTGATTGCTTATGAGCCGGAAGAAATGCCGGAGCTTATTAATAGCTTTAAAGATAAAGATATAGTTTTTATTGATACAGCAGGCAGAAGCCAGAAAAGAATGGATCATCTTGCCAAAACAAAAAAATATCTTGAAGCAATAAACGTTGATGAAACTTTTCTCACTCTTAGTTCTACTAACTCAACAAAAAATTTATTTGATGCTGCTGAGAAATTTAAAATCTTCAATTACGGCTCAATTATCTTTACAAAGATTGATGAAGGCGTTTCATTTGGAAATATTCTTAATGTTGTAACAAATTTTAATACGCCAATTTCATTTCTTTCAAATGGGCAGGTTATTCCTGATGATATTATTTCGGCAAACTCAGAACTTATTTCCAGATTAATCTATACAGGGAAGATTGAAAAATGATTGGGCAGGCGGAACGACTTATAGAATTAAAGAATCTTGGTCTGAAAGGAAATAATTCCGGCAGGCAAAAAAAAATTATTGCCTTCACATCCGGTAAAGGCGGAACAGGTAAAACATTTTTATCGCTCAGTACTGCATATTCCTTAAGTTCATTAGGTAAAAAGGTTCTGTATGTTGATATGGATCTAAACTTTGCGAATTCCAATATACTTCTTAATGTCATACCAAAGGTTACAATTAATGATTTCTTCAAAGGGAAAAAATTGCTAAGCGAGGTGATAACCAAATACAATTCAAATCTTCATTTTATTTTTGGTGAATCAGGCAGCGATACAATTGAACTTCAGAATGAAATAATCACCCGCTTTTACTATAACTTAATTAAAGCCGGAGAGGATTATGATATTATAATACTTGATACTTCTTCCGGCGGACATAAAGAACTGATAACACTTCTTTCTTTATCCGACATTAACGTTATTGTAGCAACACCTGAACCTACGGCTGTTATGGATGCTTATGTTATGATAAAACTTTTAAACAGAGAAGAAATTAATGGTGTGAATTTTATTGTTGTGAACAAATGTCATTCAGATAGTGAAGCTTCAGATGCTTATAATAATATTAAAACTGCAGCCATTCATTTTCTTGATGAGGATGTGAAATTACTTGGAAATGTTAGTTACGATGAATCAGTTCCCCAATCAATAAACAAACAAGAATTATTAGTTGAAAAATTCCCTTCATTTAATATTGGCAATATGATTAATAAACTTGCATCCTCATTATCCGATATCATTCATATGGCTAATATTCACCATGCAAAATCTCAATCCATCTGAAACTCATAGCGTTTCATCGAGAATAATCAACAATTATTTACTTCTGATATTAGTACCGCTTGGTATGTATTTTGAAAATTTAGCTTACAAATATGCATAAGATAATAATAAATATTGGTTTACTGGTCTTCTTTCTTGCAATAATCTTTTTCACAAGAATGGGGTTACCGCTTCAGGATATTTTATTAAGATCAATCATTTTATTTCTAGTTCTTACTATACTGATGAGCTTCATTGCATCCTTATTTCTTAAGTCTGTTAGAAGTTTATCAACCGATTTAACCAACGAAAATTCAGAGAATCAGGACGGTAAATGATGGACAATTTTTCACTATGGAATGAATTCAAATCAACTCAGAGTACTATTATTAAAAAAGAAATAATAACCAGGTACACAAAACTGGTTCATTACGTAATTCACCATTCGAGGTTCGTAAACCTTGATATTCTTGATGACCGGGATTATTTCCAATTTGGTGTTGAAGGATTAAGTGAAGCAATTGACAGGTTTGATCCCAATTACGGGACAAAGTTTGAGACTTATGCAATCAAAAGAATCCGGGGGAAAATTATAGATGAATTAAGAAAGCTTCAGAAAAAAAGATCTTTTTCTTCAGGAGGAGAGACTGTTTACAGCTACGTTTCTAATGATAGAATGGTTATCGGCGATGATGATAATAATTATTCATTAGTTGATCTTATACCAAGTGATTACGACAGTCCAAGTGAAGAGATTGAAAAAAATGAAGCTGTTGAGTTGCTGACAGCAGCAATTAAACTATTGCCGGAGAGAGATAGAGTGATTTTAGGTTTATACTATTATGAACATTTGAATTACCAGGAGATTGCCGAAATATTGAAGATAACTGTTTCCAGAATATCTCAGGTGCATTCAAAAATAATTAAAACTTTACGAACAAAACTTACATATTTAAATGTTTAACGAAGAGAATGATTCTGTGTTTGTGAAAAGATCCTATATAGAACATCTTTACAATATAAGAAACCTGCCCTTAATACCGGCTGTGATCCTGGAAGTACAAAAAATGCTTGATGATCCGATGACAAGTGCTTCAATGCTTTCTTCCACAATCTGCAAAGACCAGGGAATGGTTGCAAAAATTTTAACAGTAGCTAACTCCTCTCTATACGGGCTATCAAGAAAAATTTCCACACTAGAATTTGCAATCGTAATACTTGGTTATGAAAATATTAAAAATACCATAGTAGCTCTCTCAATGTTCGAACCTCTTAACAGTAAAGAAGATAAGCTCTGGAACAGGAATAAATACTGGATTCATTCATTAACAACAGCTATGGTTTCAAAAAGAATTGCTGATGAGCTTGGATATATAAAATCGGGCGAAGCTTTTACTGCGGGATTATTTCATGATCTTGGCATCTCAATCATACAACGTTATTTTCATGATGAATTCATATCTATTTATAACCTTGCCCACAAGAAAAATATTAATTATTTAGAAGCCGAATACGAGATTATGAAAATCTCTCATCAGGATATAGGGAATTTTCTTGCGGAAAAATGGAACCTGCCTGCCATGTTATCTGAAGTTATATTGAATCATCATAATCCGGGTAGTTCCCACGAAAATAAGGCTTTAACATCAATTGTACATCTTGCGGATTTTATGTCAGAAAAATTTGAAATCGGAAAATTTGAGTGGGATAAAAATATCCAGCTTGATCTTTCAATTATTGATACTCTTAAACTCGGGAATGAGGAATATCTGAATGAGTTTATAGAAAGTTACAGAGAAATATTTAATTACAACTTAGAAATACTATAAGATAGGAATTATGTTAACTTTATTATCAACACAACAGCAGAAAAGAGAAAAGACAGAGTTAGTATTAAAAAATATATACAACCTGCCTCCTGTTCCCAGGGTTATGAATGAAGCGCTGAAACTTTTAGATAACAAATCAACAAGCACATCGGAATTAAATAGGGTTATCTCCAATGATCAGGGTTTAGTATCAAAGATATTAACAATTGCAAACTCACCTATGTATGGTTTACAGAGAAGAGTAACATCTATTGATTTTGCACTTTTAATTCTCGGTTTTACTGAATTGAAGAATATTATTTCTGTTCTCTCATTAACGGAAGCTTTCAAGAATAAAACGGATAAATATCTTGATCAGAAAGAATTTTGGCTTCACTCTTTGTTAACAGGCAGTGCTGCTAAAAGATTAGCCGAAGATATTGAATATCACAACAGCGGCGAAGCTTTTATCGGTGGATTTTTACACGATATGGGTATTTCAGTAATTCACAGGTACTTCCATACAAATTTTATTCAGATACATGATTTGGTTGCCGATAAAGGTTACACTTATTATGATGCTGAAATGGAAATATTAGGAATGGATCACCAGGAAATTGGTAATTTCTTAATTAAACGATGGAATTTTCCTCTTGAACTTTGCAATGCAATACTTGATCATCACAGACCATCTCTTGCAAAACAAGAGGACAAGCTGCTTGCAACTATAATTCATTTTGCAGATTTCATGACGCACCGGTTGAAAATAGGTGAATTAAATTATGATAAAGATTTCCAGCTTGATAGAGAAGCTATAATTGTTATGCAGTTTAAAAATGATGAAGAAATGGATCACTTCATTGAAGGTTACCGTGAATTATTTAATAACCAGGTAGAAGCTGTAAGGTATTTAAGTTGAGAGTTATTAAAAACAATACATTGAAGTACCAGGCTTTTTATAAGTCAATTCCTTACCTGCAGCATAAAAACAGCAACGGGAAAAATCTTAAGCTTATAGAAAACAATAATGTTTTTGATAACAGCCTTAATAAGCTCCAACTTTATTTTGATGAATTACTTTCTTTACAAAACAGGATAAAAAAATTATCAGATGTTCAATCTGTTCTTTCAGCATTTGAAAATGTACTGAATAAAATTATCCCTTTTAATGAAGTAAATATTTTTTTATTTGATGATCCTCGTTTAACACTTGTACCTATTGTTTCAAAAAGGGATAGCAAATCAATTGAGTTCATAAATAAATTTTACAAAGAGGGAATTTTAGATTGGGTTTTTGAAACTTCTTTTCCAAAAGTAATTCCGGATATGAATTTATATAATGCTAATGGTGCAAGACTTAATTTTATTACTTTTCCGCTGGTATCGGATAATGAAAACAAAGGTATACTGACTATACTATCTTCAATTCCTGCATTACCTCAAGAGTCAATGGAATCCAGGATTATCAGATCTCTGGCAGATTTTACTTATACAAAAATTGAATCAATAAAAAAGAAAGAAGAATTAAAATCTGCATACAAAAATCAGCAGCTTTACCAGTCAAAATTATTAAACGATTACAAACTTGCTGCAATTGGTGAATTGACAGGTGGAATTGTGGAAGAGATACTTTCTCCTTTGCAGGTTATAATGTGTCATATTGATCTTCTTAAAAAAGAAAAAGCTAAAATTAATGAAAGCACTTCGGAGATAATTAAAAACCAGATAAATAAAGTTGAATCTGTTGTCCGCAGACTGGTTAAGTTTGCAGACATAAATAATGGGAATGTAAAAATTCAACCGTGCGATTTAAATAAACTGATTGAAGAATATTATAATCTACTCTCATCAACACTTATCAGCAACAAGTATGAATGTATACTTGATCTTGCAGATTCTCTTCCTCCAATATTAAGCAGCCAGGGTTACATTTATCAGATCCTGACAAATGTATTCAGCGTTATAAGCTCATCTGAAAAAATAGGTGGCGGGATTTTAATACAAACAAGGTTTATTGAGGATAAAATTTCTGTAAGAATAGTTGTAACTGAAAAGATCTCATCATTGAATAGCAAAGATAATATAGCGCAATACAGTTTGAGAATAGTAAATAACCTTATGAAAAAGCATGAAGGGGAATTAAAAATGAATGTGAACGGAAAGAATGGTTCTATTATCGTTCTGACATTTCCCCTTAAAAGAAAGATAAGATAATGATAAAATATTTTATAACAGCGTTTCTGATATATTTTTCAAGTTTTGGCTGGGCACAGGTAACTGATAGGCTTTCACATTCTCCTGTTGACAGCCTGAATTTATCATCAACAAATAATAGTGATAGCGTTGATATTTTAGCTTTAGTTGAAGTTCAGGTTAAAGAAGCAATGGACAGGCAGCTAAAAGGAGAAATCAAAAGCAGTTTCAATTTTTTTTATGAAGAAAAAGAATTAATAAAAATTACTCCTGATAAAGAGAATCGGGAATCTTCCTCTTTCGCTGGTATTTTGAAAGATGTAGCCAAAAATAAATTCCTGTTGTTAGGAGCCTTTTCAATTTTTGTATTCTCAATTACTTTCATAAGAAGAGGAATGAACCATCATGGTAATTTGTTCAAGAAAGAATTGGAAGAAAAAATAGTTGATGTAGAAAAAGAAAATCGCTTAGTACAAAGTAATCCTGAGAGTGATACCATAAGAAGCAAACTTATTAATACATCCGATAATGAACTTGTTGAAAAATCGGTTTCCGCAAAAGCAAAAGAATTAAAAATTGCAAAAGGCGAAGTGATTCTTGCTGCGAGATTAAAATCATACGAGCTATCTCAATTAAGTTTAAAATAATAAATAAAGAGTCAAAACATGATAAAGGGAATATTTTTAGCAGGTAGAAGCCTCGATTCAAAATTTAAAAACATTGAAGTTATTGGTAATAACCTTGCAAATGTTAACAGTACAGGTTTTAAGAAGGCAATTCCGTTCAATGAAATAATTTCTGAACTAGGTGAAAGCAAAGTAAGACAGGCTACAAATTATGGACAGGGTAACCTTGCACTTACAGCAAACCAGCTTGACCTGGGAATTAATGGTGATGCATTCTTTTCTGTCAATACACAGAATGGAACTGAGTTTACGCGCAATGGGAAATTTAAAATTTCAGAGGATGGTTTTTTAGTTAACGAACAGGGATTTAGCGTACTTGGTAAAAATGGACCTATTAATTTTAACAGTGAATTGCTTGGAAAAGATCAAACGATCGTTGTTTCAAAAGCAGGTGAAATTAAAGTTGGAGATTTTATTGTTGACACTTTTCTTATTACGAGACTCAATTCATCAGAAAATTTTATAAGAAAAGACGGAACAAACTTTATGTCTCCGGATAATTCATTAGCAGATAATGATGAATATGAAATATTACAGGGTTATCTCGAAGAATCAAATGTAAACCCGATTGAAGAAATGACTGCAATGATAAAAATCCATAATGAATATGATTCAGTTTCGAAGATGGTGAATTTTTTAGATCAATCTTTGGAAAAAGCAATTGAAATCGGAAAAATTTAAAAAAGGAGAATAATTATGCCTACAAGAGCACTTAGAACTGCAGCTTCTGGTATGTATGCGCAGCAGGTTAATATTGAAGTTATAGCAAACAATATTGCCAATGTAAATACAACCGGATTTAAAAAGAATAAAGCAGAATTCCAGGATCTGATGTACCAGGAAGTTCAGATACATCCGCAAACAACTCCAACACCGGGAATTTATGAAAGTTCAACAAATAAAATCCAGGTTGGTAATGGAGTGCAGACAGCTTCAACACAAAAATTATTTTTGCAGGGTGATATTACGGCAACAAATAATCAGCTTGATATTGCGATACAAGGAGAGGGATTTTTCCAGATAAAAAAATCCGATGGAAGTTATGTTTATACAAGAGATGGTTCATTTAAAATTAATGCTGAAGGCAATATTGTTACATCAGGCGGATTAATCCTTGAACCTGAATTAACGCTCGGTGAAAATGTTTTGGGTGTCTCTATCAGCAGAGATGGAACTTTTGAAGTAAGGGAAGCAGGTGGTGAAACGTTTGTACTTGGAAATATTGAACTGGTAAGATTTATGAATTCCGGCGGCTTAAAACCTTTAGGTGATAATTTGTATGCAGAAACAGAAGCTTCGGGCCAACCGGTTTTGGGAACACCGGGTGAAAGTGGTTTTGGTGATGTACACCAGGGTTACCTTGAATCTTCCAATGTGGATATTGTTGAAGAAATGATTTCAATGATAACAGCTCAGAGAGCTTATGAAATGAACTCCAAGACAGTAAAAACCGTTGAAGAAATGATGACAACAGCTAATGAACTTAAGAGAGGTTAATCAATAATGCTTCATGGATTGATTATATCCTTATTAATGATTTTTGTTTTTCCTGAACAACAGGTAAATGAAAAGATTGATAATTATCTTAAGGAGAAATTATCGGGATATGATAAATATGAATTTGAAGTAATTAAATCTCTCAATGAAGAGTTTGAATTTGTTAATGAAGAAAATCTGACATTAAAAGGAGGATTAAATTATCTTCCTGTGAAAATTAAAAAACAAAATTCAGGAAACTCACTTACTTACATTACAATCAGGTTAAGACTTTATAAAACTGTTCTTGTTTTATTGAATAATATAAAACAAAAACAAACGATAAATATAGATGATATAAAGCTAGAGTTAAGAGAAGTTACGAACATTACAGGCTCTCTATTTGAAACCTTTATAGAACTGGATGGATTAAGAAGTAAAAATATAATTAAAGAAGGTTCTGTTTTAGTTGAAGAGGCCCTGGAAAAAAAGCCAATTGTAAGTAATGGTGACTGGATAACTGCTATAACTGTTTCAGGAAATGTAATTATAGAAGTTAATGCTGAAGTAAAACAGGAAGGTATTGAAGGTGAAATTATTAAAATCGTGACCAGAGATAGAAAACAGTTTAAAGCTAAAATAATTGATTCACATAACGCAATAATTGTAGAGTAATTTTTATGAATAAAATGATTTTTTTCTCTTTGTTTCTTTTTTTAGCTAATACTTTTGCACAGGATATGAGACAGAATTCGTTTCAATCTCTTTTTTCAGATCAGAAGGCTAGCAGGGAAGGAGATGCTATAACAGTTCTTGTTTTGGAATCATCTTTAGCTACAAATCAATCTCAAACTTCTGCAGGAAAGCAGAGCGACCTTGGATTTAATGTTAATGGTACATTAGATAAAAGTCCCCTCCCTAAAGTTGATGTGAACATTGGTTCTAATAATGATTTTAAAGGATCTGGAACAACTAAAACAAGCGGTGTTATTAGAACAAAAATAAGCGCTACGATTGATTCTGTTCTTCAGAACGGTAACCTTGTAATCAGGGGAAGCAAGAAAATTTTAATTAATGGTGAAGAGCAATTAATATTAATTAAAGGTATTGTAAGAACAGCAGACATTATGGCTGATAATTCCGTCCTTTCATATAATATTTCGGAAGCAGAAATATCATTTGAAGGAAGCGGTATGATTGATGACGCACAGAAACCCGGATGGCTTACCAAATTTTTACACTGGATATTTTAAAGATCAAACATGAAAAAGAATCTAATAGTATTATTTATTTTTATCTTCTATTCTCAGCTTTTCAGCCAGAGAATAAAAGACATTTCATATTTAACCGGTGAAAATTCCGAGCAGATAATTGGTTATGGTTTAATTGTAGGACTTGCAGGAACCGGAGATAGCCAGCGTTCTTCATTTACCATACAATCTGTTACAAGTATGCTTAAACGTTTTGGTATAACCGTACCTCAAACAGATTTACGAACAAAGAATGTTGCTGCTGTAATGGTAACGGCAACTTTAAATCCTTACCTTAAAGAAGGAGCAAATTTTGATGTTACGGTTTCTTCTCTTGGTGATGCATCAAGTCTTCTCGGTGGAACATTAATAATGACACCATTGTCGGGAATGAATGGAAACGTTTATGGATTTGCACAGGGACCCATTTCTGTCGGCGGTTATGATATTAAAACGTCATCTGGCAACCGGGTAGCTAAAAATCATTCTTTAGCAGGGCGTGTACCTCGCGGGGGAATATTAAAATTGCCTCCTGTAGTTGCAGGACTTTCTAACCAGGAAATAAGTTTGTTTTTAAACGACCCAGATATGACTACCGCAAGCAATATTGCTACTGTTGTTAATCTTACATTCGGAGATAACTCTGCAATTGCTACTGATGCGGGAGAGGTTAAAGTTAAAGTTCCTGCGGACAGGCAAAATAATCTTATAGGATTTATTTCAGAACTCGAATCCCTTCCTGTTACTGTCGATTATGATGCTAAAGTTGTTTTGAATGAAAGAACAGGAACCGTAGTAGCTGGCAGCAATGTTAAAATTCAGCCTGTTACAATTTCTCATGGAAGCCTTAACATAACTATAAAATCTTATCCTATTATTTCTCAGCCAAATGCTTTTTCAAATGGTACAACAGAAATATTTAATAACCTTGTTCCTTATGCTTCACAAGACTCAACGAATGTAATAGCAATCGAGGGAGCTTCAAATGTTCAGGAAGTAGCAGCAGCTTTGAATTCATTAAAAGTTGCACCTAAAGATATTATAGCAATTTTCCAGGCTTTGAAGGAAGCCGGCGCTTTAATAGCTGAAGTGATTATTATTTAAAATGTATGGATGCATGATTGTATGAATGGTTGAATGAATGTTTTTAATTATTAATTGAATTATATGGATTTAAGAGTAACAAACGAACAAAAGCATTTTAAGATGACACCAGAAATAAATTCTGTTAAGTCTGCCGATGAAAATATCAGGCTTAGAAAAGCTGCGCAGGATTTTGAAAGTTTATTTACATCTATGATGCTTAAAAGTATGACTCAAACAACCGAAGGATTATTTGGCGGAGAAGACAGTTACGGCGGAGATTTCTTCAGTACTATTTTTGAAAATGAAATTTCTTCAGAAATTTCAAAAGGAAAAGGAATTGGTATTGCAGATTTTATCTTTAAAAAATTA
>CAZECH010000016.1:0-17499 GCA_964510675.1 uncultured Ignavibacteriaceae bacterium | reverse complement strand
GACTAAAGAAACTAAAAAAACTTTAAATAAATTTGTTAATTGCCCGAATATAGAATTTACAGGTTATGTGGATGAGCCTGCACTTACAAGACTCTACAGTAATGCTTCTGGTTTTGTTCATACAAGTTATGTTGAGGGATTTTGTGTACCAGTACTTGAAGCAATGCATTATAAACTTCCATTAATTTGTTCATCAGGCACTGCTGCAGAAGAAATATCATCGCCATATTCCATTCGTATTAATCCGAGAAATGATAAAAGCCTTATAGCTGGGTTTGATGAGCTTTATCAGGTCATTTTAATTAAGGAAAAAATTAATTACAAAATAAAGTATTCTCCTGCTTTAATGAGAGAACAATTGGTATTAGTAACTGATATTCTGAAATCAAAAATAAAAAAGACATTCTTTATTTCTGTTCCGCAAGTAAAGGATAAAGAAGAAGCAATTGAAAAAACACTTCTCTACTCAAATCTTTTTAACAGCGGGATTAAAAGATATCAGCTTTATAAATCAATTTTTGATGTTAGAATAAATTCTGAAGAGTTGGAATCTCTTTTACTGAAATTATATTTTGAAAATAAAATATACTTTAAAGATGATTCTGTTTTTCTTAATTATAAATCATCGGTTTATAAAAAGCCTTTACCAAAACCCAATCAACCAAGGAATAAAAAGGCATTTAAGATTCTAAAATTTGTTCCGTTTATTTCTTCAATCTCTTTTAGCGGAGGTACAGCTCATTATGGACTGGAAGATCACGAGGATATAGATCTGTTTATTATTACCCGTCCAAATGCACTATACATTGTTTATGCTTTTATTCACCTCCTGTCTCTCCTTTTCAGGATAAGAAAAGAATTATGTGCGAATTATTTAATTGATGAAAGAGAAATGAAAATAAAATATCCACATGATTTTTATACTGCTCACCAGATAATTTCTTTAAAGCCTTATAAAAATGAAAAGATGCTTAATCACTTTTTTAACAAGAATAGTTGGATTCAAAAATATTTTCCAAATTTTTCCTGGAATAAATCTGAAAAGAATAATCACCTGGTGAAAAATTTATTTCTAATACCTTTAAACAAAACTCTTAAATTTTTATATAAACTTATTTACAAAAAGCAATTAAAAGAAAATCTAAATAAAACTTCTATAATACTTGATGAACTTTCTATTAAACTTCATACAAATGATAACCGTCAGAGAATTACCGAAGAATTTTATAAGGCATGGAAGAATTATAAAACAAGAGCTGTCGTTTATTCAAATCCTGATCAGCTTAAAGAAAAGGCAGTAGTATAAATGAAAGTAGTAATCGGGCAATCATATTTCAGAGTTCTGGATCCGAAAGAGTTAGAAAGAAAAATGCCTTATCCGCCCTTAGGAACATTGTATGCGGCGACTATTCTAAAAGGGCTAAAACATGAGGTAATATTTTTCGATTCAATGATGAGTAAACATCCCGAAGAATTTATAACTCTGATTGAAAATGAAAAACCCGATCTTATACTTTTATATGATGATGAGTTTAATTACTTGACAAAGATGTGTCTCTCTAAAATGAGGGATGCAGCAGTAAAGTTTATAAAGAAAGGAAAAAGTTTTTCTATTCCCATAATTGTTTATAGCTCTGATGCAACTGATTTCCCGAATTGTTATTTAAGTGCCGGTTGTGATGCAATTATTTATGGTGAAGGAGAAGAAACATTAAAAGAAGTTGTTTTATCCTTAAGTAGAAATTCTTTTAATATTGATAAATTTAGAATAAACGGATTGAAATTTTTAACCGCTGATAACATTCATTCCACACCTAAAAGAAATTTAATTGAGGATTTAAATATTTTACCCTATCCTGACTATTCATTTATTAATATTAACGAATACAGGAAAGAGTGGGTGAATAATCACGGATATTTTTCAATTAATATTTCAACAACAAGAGGATGCCCTTTCAGATGCAACTGGTGCGCAAAACCTCTTTACGGACAAACCTACAGCTCTTTTTCTCCTGGTAAAGTTGCAAACCAAATTAAAAACTTAAAAGAAAAATATTTTGTTGATCATCTTTGGATAACTGATGATATTTTCGGATTAAAGCCGGGTTGGATAAAAGAATTTTCTGAAGAATTAAAAAAGCTTAATTTAAAATTACCCTACAAATGTTTAACACGACCTGATCTGCTGTTAAAAGGAGAAACTATAAATGACCTGAAAGAATCCGGTTGTAAAAATATATGGATTGGTGCTGAATCTGGAAGCCAGAAAATTCTTGATGCAATGGATAAAGGCACAATAGTCGAACAGATTTATGAATCATCTGCAAAAACTAAAGAAGCATGAATTGATATTTCATTCTTTATTCAGTTTGGTTATACAGGAGAAAACAAGGATGATATTAGCTTAACACGAAAAATGATTCGCGATTGTTTACCGGCTGATATTGGGATTTCTGTTTCTTATCCTTTACCCGGTACTAAGTTTTATGAAAAAGTTAAAAAGGATTTGAATGAAAAAACCAACTGGAAAGACTCCGATGACCTTGACCCGATGCGGAGAAGTGCTTATGAAAGAAATTTTTATAAGATACTTCATCGTTTTGTACATGCAGAATACAGGTTCTTTAAAATTATAAAAAGTAAAAACCGGAAAAAACTTCATCATCTCTTTTTCTACTTTATTAAAATGATTTTATTGAAATTGAAGATGAGCAGGTTTCTTAAAGAGGAAAAACTCAACATCAACATTCAAACAGAGTAATTGGTATGAAAACTTTCCTGCTGAACTTGTTTCAGCATCTTCTTCATCTTGAAAGATTCCGAAGCAAGTTCGGAATGACAACCCCTTTAAACAGAAATGTGATGGTATGAATCTTACAGACATAGAAAAAATAAATATCGGCTTTGGAAAAATGGCGGATGAATATGATTCTATGCAGGATACTAATATTCCTGTCAAAATCATGCGGCAAAAATTTTATGATGTTGTTTATTCATTCGTTAAACCTCCTGCTGATATTCTTGAATTGAATTGCGGAACAGGAATAGACGCTTTTCATTTTGCTAATCAGGGATATAATGTAAATGCGACTGATATTTCAGATAAAATGCTGATGAATGCCGGAAGTAAAGGCTTGCTGAAAAATCTTTCTTTTCAAAAATTAAATTTGCTTGAATTAAATAAAATTAATGGCAGATATGATCTTATAGTTTCAAATCTGGGTGGACTTAATTGCTTAGATGATTTATCACAACTAAGCAAAGACATTTCCGGTTTACTGAAATCAAATGGCTTTTTTATTGCTTCAATAATGCCGCAGTTTTGTCTTTGGGAGTTTGCTTTAATCTTTAAGGGAGAATTTAAAAGAGCCTTGAGAAGAATAAAAAGAAACATGGTAATTGCCAACGTTGGCGGAGAAAAAATTTTTGTTAAATATTATTCGCCAAAAAAAATTTTCGGATACTTTGAGAATGATTTTCATTTAACCAAAACAAAAGGATTAAGAATATTTGCGCCAACTCAACCCGCCGCACACTGGTATAAAGAGCATCCTTTCATAACAAAATATTTGGACTTTATAGATGATAAAATTGAAAATCTTTATCTCTTTTCATTTATAGGAGATTATTACATTGCAGTATTACAAAAAAAGTAATCTGTAAATGAAAAAATATTTTGCCTTCCTTTTGATTATCATCGGGCTAATTGTTTTTGGTATTTTTTTTGAACCAGAATTTTACAGGATTACTCCAAAAGTGGAATTAACTGACGAACAAAAAAATGTATTGTACAATCTCGCACAACATGCTAAAGTTAACGGCGATCTACCAATCTCAGCTCTTATTTTGTACAACAATACTATTATCGGTGAAGGATATAATTCAGTTTTAAGAGATTCAAATGCCGGTGGACATGCAGAAATAAATGCTTTCAATGATGCGATAAATAATTTTGGTATGAGAGAGTTTATGAAAATGAACAGGGATTCATTAACACTTATTTCTACACTTGAACCCTGCCAGATGTGTAAAGGAGCTATTTTAAATTATAATATAAAATACGTTCAATTTATAAAAGAAAAATCAATCTCAAATTCTGTAAGTAATCGTTATAAAGAATTCCGTTAACCAAATAAATAAAAAACAGGTTTCATCACCTGAGCTGCTTGATACTCTATCCAAACTTCATTCTGATTATAAAACTATCAATTAAGTTTTAAAAGAGAATGACTGCTCAAGTAATTGTGAAATAAGAAATATCTGACTGCAACCGGGTTTCAGATTTTCTTCAGGTTTATTTACAAATTCAAGAGAACTAATATTTGTGGTTTTAATACTCTTTTGTACATTTTCTGAAAGTATTTCAAAAAGTTCTGTAATTTCTCTTAAAGAGTTAGAAGCTTTGTGTGACAGAATCAAATTAACTTTTCTTAATATTTCTACACATTCTTTTTGAATACTGATGCAATAAACAATAACATCATATTTTTCTTCATCTATACAATGATTATCACACCACCTACAGCTTGTTGTACAATCTGACAAAGCTTCGATCAATGATATATTTCTCAAAATATGCCCTTTACCAAAAAATCCTAATGTCTATATATAAAATTATTTATTTTCTTCAAAGCAAATATTTCATTGATCCATCCAAGATTATTTTCTTATAATTTATAGGTTCTATGCTATTATATTCCTATCCGCTCTTACAGCTAAAGATATTTTCCGTTTAGCTTCAAATATTACAACTTATGTATTCATTCAAAAACCTTTTAACCTTGAAGGTTCAACAAACAATCGATTCTGCTTTGAGCATTTAATGCTTGTTAAAATTATTCCCCGGATGAAAATAGTTATGAATAATAAATTCTCAAAAAGAATTTAATAGTTGAAGTTTGAGACGGATAATTTTCCCTCTGGAAATTTGCTTATCTGTATATATATTACTCACATTATTTACTGATATTCTTAAAAAAAATTACAACACGGGAATTTTATGAAATACCTGTATTCAAGTATTCTACTTTTAAGCTTAATATTTTTATTGCTATCTGGTTGTTCCGAAAATGAAGAACCATCTATCGATATTGATTCGCAATTTAACGGGTTTGAAAGTTATGCTGTTGCAGAAATCCTTACAAAGAATTGTGCTTTGCCCGAATGCCACAGAGGCGGAACTTCAGAAAACAATCTTTCGTTTGAATCATATTCAAAAATGATCCAAGGATCCATCGGTAGACATTTTGGTGAACATGATCATGGAAAAACAAATCCGAAGATTACACATGAAACTCCATATGGGGGAAGCCCTGTTGTTCCTTTTGATGCTAAGAATAGCTTGTTATATAATCTTATTATGGGCAATGTCGAAAATTCAGTACTTAGAATGCCTTATGAGAAAGAACCATTATCACAATTGCAAATTGATATTCTGAAAGACTGGATTAATAATGGAGCAAAAGACTTTAATGGAAATGTTCCTTACTCAGGTCCTAATAAAGTTTTTGTTTGCAACCAGGGGAGTGATGAGATTTATGAAATAGATGCTGATTACATGGTTGTTTCAAGGGTTCTTGATGTTGATGTTAATCCAACAGCAATTGATCAGCCGCATAATGTGCAGATACACGGGAATTATTATTATGTAACGTTAATATCTGCCGGACAATTTTTAAAAATAGATATATCCACAAATCAAATAGTAGCAAAAGTAACAGGACTTGAAGTTCCCGGAATGATAGCAGTCTCTCCTGATGGTAAGATCGCGTATGTTTCAAAATCTTCTACTGCTTCTCCTGTTTATGGTGAAATTTATGTTATTGATATTGAAACAATGACTAAGAAAGAGAGTATTTCGATACCAATCGGGTTGCCGCATTCAATTCAGTTAACTGAAGATGGAAATAATTTATATGTAGCCGATATGGATAAAGACAGGATCTATTTAATTAATACAACAACAAGAGAAATAGAGGATCAAATAATTCTTTCAACTACATCACCTGCGACTTATGAACCAATGCACATATATTTATCGCCTGATGGGAATTATCTATTTGCAAATAACAGAACTTCAAGTACAATGATGATTATTGATACCCAAACAAAACAAATTCTCCAGGAAATTTCAATTCAGCATCATCCAATGCAAGCTGCTATTTCACCCGATGGAAATAAGATATATGTTGTCTCACTCCACATGCCATATATAACTATAGTTGAAAAAGCCGGAACAACATGGACAAAGACAGAATTTCAAAATGCAGATGCCTTTCATCATTTGTATGGTGCGGATCTTTCACCGGATGGACGATATCTTTATGTAACTTGTTCAAATGATGAAAACGATTTTTCTCCTCCCTACGAAATTCCCGGTAAAGAAAGGCCTTCTCTGCTTTGTATCTTTGATACACAACTTCGAGAATTAGTAAAGGTTCTTGATATCGGTTCTTATTCTACTGGAATAGCTGCAAGACAAAATTAGAAACAAGAGAAAGAATTAGTTCAAGAGCAAGTTCAAGAATTTTATATGATAGAAGGTGGATTAGAATTCTTTTCTATTATTTCCTGGGCTAAATTAAGATAGGCAAGTGAACCTTTTGCTTTTGCATTAAAAAGAATTGAGGGTTTACCAAAAAATTCAGATTCCGTAATTGCTATGTTTTTAGGAATGACTGTTTTAAAGATAAGTTCACCAAAATTATTATACAGTTCATCATTAGTCATCATCTGTGCTTTTGTATTCGGTTCATACATCGTAAGGAGTATCCCTTCAATTTGTAATCTTGCATTAATAGTAGTTTTTATAATATTGATATAGTTTATCATTCTTTTTAATGCAGAGATGGAAAATTTTCCAGCTTTAGCAGGAATTAAAATTGAATTAGCTGCAGCAAGTGCTATTGTTGTTAACGACTTTATATAATGTGGACAATCTATGATTATATATTCATACTTATTCAGTTCTTCAAGCGAAAGAATATTACTGAAGAGATAAGTATTCCTGGTAAGCCTCTCCAATCTTTCTTCCATTTCATGTGATGCAACATTAGATGGAATAAAATCGAGGTTCGGCAAATCGGTTTTATGTATAACCTGGTTTATAGACTTAGCATAACTGAAAACCTGGAATATGTCTCCCCGAATCACAGAGGTATCAAAACCCATATAAATCGTACATGATCCGGAAGGATCAAAATCGATAAGAAGAGTTTTCTTTTCAGCAACAGCAAGACTTGCAGCAAGATTAACAGCAGTTGTGGTTTTTCCAACTCCCCCTTTTGGTACAGCAATAGCAATAATTTTCTTCATACAATAATAAGATTATTAATTCCCCAATAACATTAAAATTATAGATAATTCTTTTATAAAAAAATTTAAGATTTGTTTTAAGGAGATTTTAATTCTTAACCCGGTTTAAAATAACTGTAAATGTAGTACCATCACCTTTTTTGCTTTTCACAATAATATCTGCATTATTCAGCTCTATGTATTTTTTAGTTAATGCTAAACCCAAACCATTGCCTTCAAATTTTCTTGAGTATCCTTCTTCCTCCTGAGAAAAAGGTTTAAACAAATTTGGAATATATTCCTGCGAAATTCCAATACCTGTATCAGTTATATCCACGTTAATTTTACCATTACCATTGCGATAAATTCTTACTTCAACTCTTCCCTTATTAGTATATTTAATAGCATTATCAAGCAGGTTTTGAAAGGTTTGAGCAAGAGTATACTCGTCTCCAAGAATAATTGATTCTTCATTGCTTGGATTAAAATTAAGGATAAGATCTTTTTCCTTTGCCAGTGATTTAAATTCATTTACTAACTTTAACAGAAGATCACTTAGAACAATCTTTTCAAAATTCACTTTATAATTCCCTGTCTGAATCAGGGACATATTCAGAATAAGATCAATTGTTCTTAAAAGTCGTTTACCACCATTTTGAACCGCATTAAGTTCACTATCCAATTCTCCCGGAAGTCTGTCCTGCAGATGTTCACTTATAATTGTATTATAGTTAAGAATAACATTTAAAGGTGTTCTTACTTCATGTGAAACCTGTGCAAGGAAAACAGATTTTAATCTGTCCGACTCTTCCGCTTTTTCTTTTGATTTTATTAATTCTTCTTCGGCTAATTTCCTGTCGTGAATATCAGTTATTGTTCCTGATATTCCTACAATTTTATTATTTTCTCTTGTAAGATGAGCATTAATTTCAATCCAGTTTAATCCGCTATTTTTTGTAATCAATCTTGCCTGGGTTTTTGCAGATTCTTTCTTATTGAAAACAATTGATATGATCTGATCTGAAGTTTTTTTCTGGTCTTCTTTGTAGATAAAGTCGATAATAGGTTTACCAATGCATTCATTTATTTTATGCCCTGTTAATTGAGTCCAATACCTGTTTACGAAAATTAATTTACCATTTGCATCAGTTATATAAATAATTTCATTGACCTGCTCAACAACCGATCTGTATTTTGCTTCACTTTCCTTGAGCATTTTCTGAGCGAGTTTGAACTGCGTAATATCATTAATAACACCAAGTGTGCCGATTATTTCTCCCCTTGAGTTTTTATATGGTGTTCCAGAAATTCTAACCCAAAATTTGCTGCCATTTTTTCTCCTCATAAGAATTTCATAAGTATCTGCTTTACTTGATAATCTAAGCTTGTTTTTCTCCAGTATAATATCTCTTTCTTTAGGATCAAAAAATATTTCATAACCTTTTTTTCCTATCATTTCATTTATTTTAAAACCACTAATCTCACTCATGCTTGAATTAGCATAGAGAATTTTATCATTGACATCTGTAATCAAAAGTCCTTCAGCCATACCTTCTACAACTGTTCTGTACAATTCTTCACTTTCTATCCTTGCTTCTTCGGCTTCTTTAATTTTTGTAATATCTCTTTGAGCACCCCAAATTCTTCTTAGCTTTCCATCCTCTATAATTCCAAGAAGATTGTTTAAGAAATATTTTTTATTTCCAAATTTATCATTTTCCTGAGTTTCGAGATCAACAATCTTATATCCGCTTTTTACAAATGCCTTCAGATATTCAATAGAGTGGGATAAATTCTGTGGGATAAAATCATTTAATTTCAGGCCAATAATCTCTTCGGCTTTAGAATAGCCGTACATTTTTGCCATTGCATTATTACACTCAGCAAGAAAGGTATCCTGGTAGTACAATTCTATTTGTTTATCAGCAGGAAGAGAAGTCGGTACAGGTTTAGTCGCCTCAAATCTGAATACACCTTCTGCACTTTGTTCTATTAAAGCAGTGTATAAACTGTTTGCTCTGCTTAATTCAATATTTTTTTCATTCAGCCTTTTAGAATAATTTTTAAGTATATAGAAAAGAATTAAGGAAGTTATTAAAATGAATAGAAACCCTTTGATAATTTCCCCAATAAAAATTTCATTTGAAGTTTTGTTAAGCAAATCGAATAGAAAAAGATCTGATAAAATTATCCAAAGAAGGGCAATAGCAGAGTAAATAATTACAAACCGGAACGGACTGATTTTATTTTCATTCTTTTTCATATTCTACATTCTTGTAGGTTCAGGCACAAGGAATGTACATATAAATCTTGAACCTTTATTTTTTTCACTTTCAATTTTTAATTCCCCGCCATTCCTTTCGATAAATTCTTTAATAAGAACCATACCTAAACCTGTTCCATATTCCCTATCTGTTCCCGGAGTAGAAAACATTTCACCGCTCTCAATTTTTTGCATATCTGTTTCGTTAATTCCTATTCCCGAGTCTTCAACAACCAATTCAACTTTAGATTTATCATTATCTTTTATATGTGCAGATATTGTAACGGTACCTTTTTTTGATGTAAACTTAACAGCATTTGAAACAAGATTCTGGATAACTGAGTTCAATAAATCTTCATCTGCATAGATAAGAAGATTTGGTTCTATACTAATATTAAAATCAATTTCCTTTTTTACTGCATTCCCACGCAACAATTTAAAACTATTTCCAATAAGTTTTTCAAGGTTAACATTTGCAGGTTTAAAATCAATCCTTCCGGTTTGAAACCTTGAATATTGAAGCAGATTGTTTGTCATTCCGTAAAGGTTCTTTGAGGCTTCATAAATTACATTCAGGTATTCTTTTATTTCATCATCTGTTAATAAATCATATTCTGTAGTCAAAATTTCCGAAAATCCAAGGAGAGAATTAAATGGACTTCTGAGATCATGAGAAATTAAAGAAAAGAGTCTGTCTTTGGATTCATTAAGCTCACTTAATTTCCTTATGAATCTCTCTCTTTCCTGTTCAACTCTTTTTCTTTCGATAGCCATTGAAATAGGATGAGAGATTGCTTCCAGAATTCCTTTATGTTTTTTAGTATATACAAACTTATCTTCATAATCCTGAACAACCAAAGCACCAATTGTTTTATCTTTTATTTTAAGTGGAACACCAAGCCAAATTTCAGATTGAGTTCCAATCAATTCAATTTCACCTTTTGCAACTAATTCATCATCCATCTTTTTATCTATAAGAGCAGATTCTCCTTTTCTAATAACATATTCTGTTAAACCATTTCCAAATTTGATTGGGGGTGCGCTGTCATCATATTTATCAATAAAATATGGAAATGTTATCAGGTCATTTTCCTTATCATGAATGGCTATATAAAAATTCTCCACATGCATTAATTCGGAAATAGATTTATGAATAAACTTAAATAATTCATCCAGATTTCTTACAGCATTAGCTGCTTGCAGAATATGTGAAATAACTCTCTGAATATTTTCTTCTTTCTTCTTTTCAGTTATATCTTGTCCTGAAGCAACAATTGAGGTTACCTTT
This sequence comes from uncultured Ignavibacteriaceae bacterium, assembly GCA_964510675.1. Lineage (GTDB taxonomy): Bacteria > Bacteroidota > Ignavibacteria > Ignavibacteriales > Ignavibacteriaceae > RBG-16-34-14. Next base: position 6,655 of record CAZECH010000016.1, on the reverse strand, counting down.
CCTTTTTCATCTCTAAGAATAGTTTTTTGCCAGCTGATTAAATGTTCTTCACCTAAAGAAGTTAGAAATTTGATTTCAACTCTATCACTACCTTTTGATTGCGGATCCATAAAATCACTGAATAAACGGGCTGATTCCTTTTTAATCCTGTTAGTCAGTAATTCTTCACAACGCCTACCTGCCACATTTTTTACCCCAAAAATTTCACATCCCTTTTGATTCAACAAAGAAATATTCTTATTCTTATCAATCATCAGGAAAATTACATCTGCAAGTTTTAATATAGCTTCAAATCTTTTTTTATCATCAACAAGTATATCAATATTTTTTCTGAACTCTGTAACATCACGTAAAACACCTACACTGAAAACTCTTTTCCCATTGCTATCCAGTTTGGTGAATGCATTATCTTCAATCCATTTTCTCTGCTTGTCCTTGGTTTCAATCAGGTATGCAGCACTAAACTCTTCGACAACCTCTTTCATTTCACTCTTTGAGGGTGCGAAAGAATCTCTTTTATTATGAATAATCTCTTTAACAATACTTTTAAAACCAATTTTATTAAGTTCTTCAATAGAAAAACCGGAGAGATTACTTATTCCCGGACTCATATAATGATATCGCCTGGTTTTCTGATCAAAGAAATAAATAACTCTCTTTTGTTCATCCTGGCTAGGAATTACCTTTGACACTTCTTCAGAATCTATGTTCTGTTTTTCCGGTTTGGTTGATTCCATTAGAATTTCTGATTTTTGAAGATTATTAATTGACTTTTAACAAATGAGTAAAAATATCAACTAAAATTAACTAAAAACTAAATAGTAAATTCAAATTTTTAATAATAATTCCGATAATAGATAATAAAGTTAATAATTTAACTTGCTTTTCTTCTAAAGGCAACTTATCTTTATGTAGACTAAATCTTGATAATATTTTATTAGATATATATGAAAAAAGCTTCTGAATTAAATTTTGGTGAAAAAGTTAAAATTAGCGAAATAGACTTCTCTCACCCTTCATCTCAAAGAATCATCGAAATTGGATTTACACCCGGACAGGAAATTGAACTTATTACAAAATCGTTCTTTAATGATCCTTTGGCGTTTTCAATCCGTGGTTCGTTAGTTGCAATCAGGAAAAATGAAGCTGATTGTATTAAAGTTTCATGAACATTCAGGTTGCCGAAAAAATTCCTCTTATTACTTTAGTTGGCCCTCCAAATTCGGGTAAGACTACTCTCTTTAATTTTCTTAGCGGAAAAAATTACAAAACAGTAAATTATCCCGGAGCTACAGTTGAATATTCAATTTCAAGGCTTCTGAAAAAATTTAATATTAAGGCAGAGGTAATTGATTCCCCAGGGATTGTATCACTTTCTCCAAATTCACCTGACGAAAAAATAGCTATTGAATCACTCTTCAGTCATCCTTTGTTTGGAGAGCCAGATATTCTCATTGTAACTGTAGATTCAAGCCAGTTATCAAGGCATTTGCTGCTTGTTAGGCAGCTTCAGGAATGTGGTTTTAAATTAGTTATAGCTCTTACAATGAATGATCTTTTGGAAAAGAAAAAACTTGGAATTTCACTTGCCAAACTAAAAATCATTCTTGATTGTGAAATTGTACAAATCGATGGAAGAACTGGAGAAGGGATCAATAAATTACTTAGTGTTGCGTCACTTTATTTAGAAGAATTAAAATCATCTGATAAAAAAATAATTAAGAAACATTTAACTAATCATACGCAGCAATCGTTGATAAGTCTCTATAAGGAAATAGGATCTATTGAAAACCAGGTTATCCATAGAATTCACGCTAATGGAAATGGTTTTGACATAGAGGCAGTCAATGCTCAATTAAATATTCTTAATTCGAGTGTTGAACGAAAAATAAATAATACTATTGATTCAACTACATTAAAGATTGATAAATTGCTTTTACACAAGACTTTAGGACCTCTCTTTTTCTTTATTATTATGGCGCTTACTTTTACCTCTATATTCTGGCTTGCAGATCCATTAATAACTTTAGTTGATGATTTTTTTTCTTTGCTATCCAGTGAAACAATTATATTACTTGGTAACAACTGGTTTTCAAATTTCATTTCAACAGGAATAATTAGTGGTACAGGTTCAGTTCTTATATTTCTTCCCCAGATACTAATTCTTTTTTTAATTCTTGGTATACTTGAAGATTCTGGTTACTTAGCAAGAGGTGCAATGCTGGTAGATAAACCACTTTCTAAGATCGGATTAAATGGAAAATCTTTTGTCCCGATGTTATCCGGTTTTGCTTGTGCTATCCCGGCAATGCTTGCAGCACGGACAATTCCAAACAGAAGAGAAAGAATTCTTACAATATTTATTTTACCTTTGATGAGCTGCAGTGCAAGACTTCCTGTTTATACTCTGCTAATAGCTTTTCTGTTGCCTACGGATAAATCCTGGCTTGGTGGAATTATTCTTGCATCAATTTATATTTTCAGCATTACAAGTTCTATAATTGTTGCGGGTATATTAAATAAATTCAAAGATAAAATTGTTAAAGAGGAGGATAATTCTTCATTCATCATCGAACTCCCCGCTTACAGGAAACCCAAGCTTAATTTTATTATTACTCATTCTTATATGAATGCGAAAGCATATCTCCAGAAAGCGGGCCCGATTATCTTGGGTTTCTCCATCATATTATGGTTCTTAACATATTTCCCGAATACTGATCCGCAAGTTGATACAAAGGGATTAACCGAAGAAGAAGTTATGGAAATTCAGAGTGTTGAAAGACTTGCTGGTTCTTATGCTTCTGATTTGGGAAAATTAATCCAGCCCATAATGAACCCGATTGGAATGGATTGGAGAGTCGGTGTTTCTTTAATTGCTGCTTTTGCTGCTCGTGAAGTATTTGTAAGCTCATTAGCATTAATCTTTAAAATAACCGATGATGAAGAAACTTTACAGGAATCAATGTTAAGATCAATGCGAAAAGCTGAGATTGGAGACACAGGGCAAAAATTATTTACAACAGCTACCATTGCGGGGTTAATAGTATTTTTTGTTTTTGCATTACAATGTTTATCTACTGTGGCTGTCTCACGAAAAGAAACAGGTAGTTGGAGGATTCCTGTTTTACAGGTTATTATTTTTACTTTTGGAGCCTACATTTTAACCTTAATCACGGTAAATGGATTAAGGGCTTTTGGGATTAACTAAAATGCAATTAGTTTAGTATTCTTGCTATTCTTAGCTACCAAGTATATTTTTACATAAAAATCATTAAACAGGAATGTCAGAAAATTGAAACATCCTCAAGCCGGAGAAATATTCCGGCAATTCTTAAAAAGTGAAAAGAACCGAATCACACCAGAAAGATTTGAAGTGATGGATGCAACTATTGATTATGAAGGTCATTTCGGTGCGGATGATCTTTATATACTTATGAAAAACAATCACTCGAGAGTTTCACGCGCAACCGTTTACAAAACATTAGAGCTTCTTGTTCAATGTGAACTTTTAAGTAAAAGAAACTTTGGTGAAAATATAACACGGTACGAAAGTAATTATAAAAGACAAAGTCATGATCATTTAATATGTGTTGATTGCGGAAGAATTGTAGAATTTGTTGATGCTCATATAAAGAAACTTCCTCAACAAATAAGCGATAAACTCGGTTTTAATTTTGAAAGTTATTCCTTCAACATCTTTGCAAGATGTAAGAATACTAAGAACTGTAAATATTTTAAACAACAAACATTCTGATTAAAAATATGTTAGCTCAGAGATATCCTCTAGTTTGGGGGAAAAAAAAATTTTATATAAAAATATTCTGTTCTATCCCTAATATTGCAACCGGTATTTTAATCAAAGCCGGGAAAAATCTTTTTGCAGTTGATCCGGGTGACGGGATATTAAGAGATTTGAATAATGAAATTGGAACAGATAAAATACTGAGTATTTCCAATCTATTTATAACTCATGGTCATCATGATCATGTTGGTGGTGTTTGGTCATTGCTAACTTATATGCGTGTTATGAATAAAAAAACTCCACTATCTATTCACTTTCCAAAAGGTTGTGTTGAAATTGAAAGTATTCACAACGCTTTTAAAAAAGTTTATTCCAAAACTCTTCCTTATGAAATAAACTTAAAACAAATTAATAAACATACTGAGTTCACAAGTAATAATGTCATCATTCGGCCGTTCCCTGTAATTCATAAAGAGTTTTTGCATGATGGTAAAACAACACGCCAGGTTCCTGCTTTAGGATATAAGTTTACTTATGATGGATTAAAAATTTGCTATGGCGGGGATACTGCTTATTGTGATGACCTTGTAAAGCAGGCAAAAGGTTCTGATCTTGCAATAATTGAAGCCGGGCATGATGAAGATACTCCTGACGAAATGCATATGACACTTAAAGAAGCTAAATCAATTGGTGAATCTGCAAAAGAATATTTTCTTGTGCATGTACCAGAATAATTATTTCTTATCTTAATATTTATAATTACTTGAAAAAAATTTTATGAAAGCAAAACTTTTGATTTTTTTTACTATATTTTTAATTATTCAACCATCATTCTCACAAACAGATTCCTTAAAATTCCACAATGAAAAGCATCTTGAAAACATTAAGATGCTTACAGAAACCGGCGAAAATGCTGAAGCCTATTTATCCTTCGATGAAACTAAACTTATCTTTCAGACAACTTTTGGTGATCTTAAATGCGACCAGATTTTCACAATGAATATTGACGGTACTAATAAACAAATGGTATCAACTGGAAAAGGAAGAACAACCTGCTCATATTTTTTGCCTGGCGACTCAACAATTATTTATGCTTCAACTTATCTTGCAGATGAAAATTGCCCTGCTGAACCTGACCGGTCAAAAGGGTATGTATGGAAACTCTATGAATCATTCGACATTTTCAAAGCATCTGCAGATGGAAGCAATCTTGAACAAATAACCACAACTTTTGGTTATGATGCTGAAGCAACTGTTTCTCCTAAAGAAGATAAAATTGTTTTTACTTCGACAAGAGATAACGATCCGGAAATTTATATAATGAATATAGATGGAAGTAATCAAACACGACTTACATTTGAAAAAGGTTATGACGGTGGTGCTTTCTTTTCTTTAGATGGTTCGAAAATTGTTTTCAGGGCAAGCCGGCCAAAAACGGAAGCAGAATTAAAAGATTACAATGAACTCGTTGAAAGTGGCTTAGTCAGACCAACTGCATTAGAGATTTATGTTATGAATTCTGATGGTTCAGACATTAAGCAAATAACAAATCTGGGCAAAGCGAGTTTTGCTCCTTTCTTTCATCCTGATGGAAAGAGAATAATCTTCTCTTCAAATGTTAACAGTAAAACAGGAAGAGATTTTGATTTGTACATTATAAATATTGATGGAACCGGGCTTGAACAAATTACGTTCAATGATACTTTTGACGGATTCCCAATGTTTACAAAAGACGGAAAGAAACTTGTCTTTGCTTCAAACAGGTTTAATAAAAAAATAGGCGATACAAATATTTTTATCGCTGACTGGATTGATTGAAAAGTTTAAGAGTAAAATCAAATGCACAAAAACTTGAATTTACGGTTGAACTGAATGCTCAATGTGTCAGTTAAAATTTAAATATAATTATAACAATGAAAAAATTAATTTTTCTCTTTTTTATTCCAGCAATATTCTTCAATGGCATTTGCCAAAGTGAGAATGAAAATAATCCTGAGATTACGACAAAAGAAATTCAGCATCACATTAACTACCTCGCTTCTGACGAGCTTAAAGGAAGATTTACTGGTTCACCTGAATTGATGGAAGCAGCAGAGTATATTGAAGAAGAGTTTAAAAGTTATGGGCTTATTCCATTATTTAATAATGATTATAAACAAACATTTACATTCATTTCAGGAGTTGAATTAACCGGTGCCAATTCATTCGAATTAGAAATTGACGGAGAGAATATAAAACTTAATGTTCCTGAAAATTATGCTCCTGCCCCATTCTCTGATAATATTGATGCTGAATCTGAACTTGTCTTTGTTGGGTATGGATTATCAGTTCCTTCTTTAAATTATGATGACTATGAAGTTATAGATGTAAAAGATAAAATAGTTTTGGCATTAAGACACAATCCCGAGTATGATAATCCGCATTCTAAGTTTGATGAATATTCTTCATTCAGACAAAAGACAACTATAGCAAGAGAAAAAGGTGCACGTGCAATAATTTTTATTAACGGATATTTTCCAAAGAATGATGAAGATAAATTAACAGAACTTAAATATGATGGAGGAAGTGCCGTAACAGAGATTGCTGCTGTTCATCTTAAAAGAAATTTTGCTGATCAGCTTTTCAAATCGCAAAATCTAAATCTGGAAGAGTATCAGAAAAAAATCAGTGAGTTAAAAAAGCCTGCTTCTTTTTTATTTAAGAATGTAAAAGTAAAAATTAAAACCGGTGTAAAAGAAATTATAAAAGAAAGTTGGAATGTTGCAGGATATATTGAAAGTAGTGATCCGCAATTAAAAAATGAATACATAGTTGTTGGTGCTCACTTCGATCATCTTGGAATGGGAGAAACAGGTTCTTTATATCGCGGTAATGAACCGCAAATCCATAATGGGGCTGATGATAATGCATCAG
>CAZECH010000015.1:0-17794 GCA_964510675.1 uncultured Ignavibacteriaceae bacterium | reverse complement strand
AATATCAAAAAACTTCCTTTGTTAGATGAACTGATCTTCAGAATAGAAAAAAATATAAAGCATGCTAAAGAGGGCTTAAGTTCGGGTGATGAAGTTATTATTCTTGAATTTCTTCAAAATGAAATAGACCCGGTACTCAATCACATTTCTGAATATGATCCATCATTAAAAGATCTTGTACAGAATTATAAAGCATCCCAAGATGTAAATCATAATACACTTTATGCAAAAAGAAAATATTACGATGAAAGTGTTAATAAGATAAATGAAACTATTTCCAGTTATCTTGATGAGAAGGATGAAGAAGCTCAGCAAATGTTTCCTCATTATTTTGAAAAGTACAAAACCGATGGTGTAGAGCATGGAATTTATATTGGAGCTTCACTTGTTGAGAATGGGAAGTTTGATACAATTTATCTTAAGAATATGAGGTTGTGGCAATTGATGGTTGTGTGTGGAATTGTTCAGAAAATAAATAATATAACGCCTGAGCTTAAAACTCCTCTCGAAACTTCTCATCTTATATTGGTTCAGAATTCCCCTCTTTCAATCAGGTTCAGATTTGATGAAAAAAAGTTTGATGTTGACGGTACCTATAACCTTAGATATGAAATTATGAAGAAAAGGATTGATAAAGCACTAATTAAAGGAACAAAGGAAAGGTTAACCCAACCCGGTAAAATTGCAATAGTATATTCTCAGCTTAAAGAAGCGAATGAATACAAAAGATACATTGAATATCTCGAGAGCATCGGCAATACAAAATGCAGGCTTGAAGAACTTGATCTTGAAGATTTGCAGGGAATGTACGGATTGAGAGCTTTAAGATTTACGGTAAACCTTAATTCCGACGCTTTACAAAAGAGAATGAATGTAAAAGAAATTTCGGGTACAGTTAGTTCGCTAGAAGAAATATTAAATTAAACTTTATTTAATTCTTTATATCTGAAACAATCGGTTGTGTGGTCATTGACCATACCTGTTGCCTGCATATGTGCATAGACTATTGTTGAGCCAACAAATTTAAAACCTCTCGCTTTTAAATCTTCACTAATCTTGTCAGACAATTCTGTTCTTGCGGGAAGTTTACCTAAAGATTTAAATTTATTATTAATTGGTTTACCGTTTACAAAACTCCAGATATATTTATCGAAAGTCCTGAATTCTTTTCTAACCTGGATAAAAGCTTTTGCATTGGTAATTGCCCCTTCTATTTTCAATTTATTCCGGATTATACCGGCATCTTTTAAAAGAGAGTTAATTTTTCTTTTATCGTACTTTGCAACTTTATTAAAATCAAATTTATCAAATGCCTTGCGGAAGTTTTCTCTTTTCTTCATAATTGTAAGCCAGCTTAAACCGGCCTGAAATCCTTCGAGAATCAGGAACTCAAAAAGTTTTTTATCATTGTGCAGCGGAACCCCCCATTCCTTATCATGATATTTTATAAGAATTTTTTCTTTGGTAGGCCAAGAACATCTTTTTTTATTTTGAAATGCCATATAAGTTGGATTGATGATTAAAGATATTCTTCGGGTATTGGTTTTCTGCCCGAATAACCTGCTTCAATATCATGATAAAATCTTATATCATCTTCATCACTTTTCCAGCAAAGCATTACTTCTCTGTTATCAATGAAAGCAGGGAAATCAACTAATCCAAATGTAAAATTCCAGTCCTTATAAAAACAACCAACCTCTTCAAGCTCAGATATAAAGCTATTTATGTCTTCCACCATTTTTTTAATCTGAGGACTATTTTTTACAAACTCTTCATCCATTTCCTCGGCTATTAATCTCATTTCTCTTGTGGTATCAAGAATATCTTTTACAATTTTTTTTACAAGAGGAAGAGTACTGCGTGCCTCGGTTGGAGTGAAATACTTGGTTGCTGTTGTCATAATGCTTATTGAATAATTTTTATGAACTACTTTTCAAATTTATAATTTTAATTGTTTAAAAAAAGTCACTTTCAAAAGTTGTTTATTTAAAGAGCTGATCTTAAAAAATGCAGAAAAAAATACATCTAAATATTTTTAACTGTCAGCATTGACTTTATCAAAGTTTTTTTGAAGTTTCAACGTGAGATATTTAGAATTTAAGATAAACGTAAATTTTAGAGGATATTTTATAGAAAAATTTTTACTCTACACTTATAACCAACATACTTCAATAACAGATAACCGAGAAAGAATCTGATATAAATTTAAATCTTGTTTCAAAGTTTATTTTTGCGGGCAATAATTAAGAAAAAACAATAATCTAAAGGAGAGAGAAATGAATAAATTGGCTACTTTCTTTATCTTCCTGCTATTAATGCCCTCACTTGCTTTTGCAGGTACAGCAGGAAAAATTAAAGGTACGGTTACAGATTTAAGCAGCGGAGAACCTCTCGTCGGTGCCAACATTTTAGTAGTTGGTACTTCATTCGGCGCTGCAACAGACGTTTCCGGGGAATATCGCATTTCAAATCTTGATGCTGGGGTGTATGAGGTGAAAGCTTCATATATAGGGTACCAGACTATTACAGTTTCAAATATCCGTGTTAATGCTGACTTAACTACTGAGTTAAACTTTGAACTTCCTGCTGAGGGAATTGAAGTTGGCGTGGTTGAAGTGATAGCTTTAAAACCTCTGGTACAAAAAGATCTTACAAATGCTCAAAGAATTACTACAAGTGATGATATTGAAGCTCTTCCGATAAGAGGAGTAAATAATATTCTTGCATTAACTCCTGGGGTAACTCTTCAAGATAATACAATATTTATCCGCGGAGGTCGTCAGGATGAAATTGGTTTTTATTTGGAAGGTCAGAATATTACTGACCCAATGGTTGGGGGCCGCCAAATAACTTTAGTACAGGACGCACTGGAAGAAATCCAGGTTCAATCAGGTGGTTACAATGCTGAATTCGGAGGAGCTAATTCAGGAATCATACGTCAGCAAATAAAATCAGGTACTAATAGTTATAAGGCAAGCATTGAATTTATCACTGATAATACTTTTAGAGGTACTGATTTTAAATATGGAGCTGATGAATTTTTAGGGACCAGATGGTATGGCTATAATGAAGGTACTGCTACTCTTAGCGGCCCTATCGTTGATCCAAGGTTTAAAATTTTTGGTTTGTTTAATTATAATTTTGTAAGGGATCAAAATCCACAGCCATACCCCGGAATAAATCTCGGTAAAATTGGAGATCCTGCTACGGGTGATACTGTTGATTTCACATACCCTGCTGGACCTGTATTAAAAAATTCACTTGAAAATTATACCGGAACCGCCAGTTTAACTTTAGATTTTAATCCACTAATTTTTAGATTAATAGGTACTTATACAAACAGCAATTATTTTAATCCTTTTAGTGCAAGGAACAGCGGTCCCATTGCTAATATTCTTAATGCAGAAAGAACTGAACAAATTGAAGCGAAAGATGGGGCATTTACCCTTAAGGGCACACATATTATAACTCCAAATGTTTATTATGAAATTAATGGAGGATATTCATTTAGCACATTAGATCGTTTTGATCCAATCTTAAAAGATAATGTTTTTGCTTACGGAGATAGTGCTGCTAATGCAAATGCAGGAGTAGCATGGACACCTCATGGAAACAATATTCCATATTCTTTTGCAAGTTTACATAATATTTTTACTTTTGGATTTTATGACCCTGGTGCTGTTGTTGCTGCATATCAAAAATATAAAAGAGAAAATATAAATCTATCCGCTGCCTTATCAGCAGTTCTCGGAAAAGTACATTCAATAAAGGTTGGGGGAGAGTTCCAATTATATACTGTACGTAATTACAGTTTTGGAAATGAAGCAGCCTTTGCTTTGGCAGGAAGATTAAGAGGACTTACTGATCCGGCTGCAAGAGAACAAGCTATAATAAATAGTGGTGTTAATAATTTTGGTTATGATGTCCTTGGTAACGAATATGATGGTGATAATCCAATAATAAGACCACACAAACCCATATTTGCTGCGGCTTATATACAAGATAAAATAGAATATAACGACCTTATATTAAATCTTGGTATACGTTTCGATTATATTGATGTTGACAACTATACATTTATTGACAAAACAAGACCTGAATTAAATATCAATTATAGTACAGGTGAAATATATGCTGATGAGCTGGTTGAAGTTCCAATTTTTAATGCTGTCAGCCCGCGTCTTGGATTCTCCTTCCCTGTTACTAATCAAACCGTTTTTCATGCCCAGTTTGGTAAGTTTGTGCAACAAACAAGATTAAGAGATATATACCAAGGTCTTTATGCTACGGGTGAAAATCTTCAAGGTGGATTGGAGATTACTGCACCAGTAGGGTTTGATATAAGACCAACAAGAACAACTCAATATGAAGTTGGTTTCACCCAGCAAATAGGTGAATTTGCTTCGTTTGATATAACAGGTTTCTATAAAGATATTCAAGATCAGGTTGTTTTCGATAAGATAAGTGTTGATAGAAGTTCACCATTTAAAAACTATAATGTTCTTATTAATGGTGATTTTGCTACTACAAAAGGCGTAGAAATTGCATTTAAGATGAGAAGAGTTGAAAGATTGATGGTAAATGGTTCTTTAACTTTTCAGGATGCACAGGGTACAGGCTCTTTCCCTAATTCATCTCGAGGAATTGTGGGTGCACCTCTCGATGGAGTAACTATATTTAAACCCCAATATATATCTCCATTAGAATATAATAATTCATTTAGGGGTAACATCAATCTTGATTATCGTTTTGGAATAGATGATGGACCCTCTGTATTAGAACAGTTTGGTGTTTCTGCATTGTTAACATTTACTAGTGGACATCCATTTACACTAGGTATCGGAGGTCCGGATCTTGAAGGTGATGCCCGTGACAGGCAGCCTGTTGAACCTTTGAATGCTTCAACTACTCCATGGACATTCCAGGTTGATTTAAGAATTGAAAAAGGTTTCAGTTTATTTGAGACTTTAAATGCAAATATTTATCTCTATGTAATTAATCTATTTGATACAAAGAATATAGAAAATGTATTTTTAAGAACCGGCTCTGCAACTGATGACGGATATTTAAATAATCCGACACAGGGAGGACAGTTGATCCAGCTGTACGGAGAGGAATATGAGAAGCTTTATCGTGCAGTCAATATTGATTATTATGAACAATGGCAAATTGCCGCTGGAGGTGTTCCAATCACTACTAATCCGTTTTTCTATGGCCCGCCTCGTCAGATAAGACTTGGTGTTCGGTTGGAGTATTAATTTATAAACGGATATAAAATAAATAGGAGTTTAATAAATATGAATTCTAAACATCTAAAGTTCTTATTCCTTCTCCTGGTGGGTATTGCTTTTTTTATCCCCCAAACCAATGGTGAAGGAAAAGAAAAAAGGAAAAATTTATCCAAAATACAAGGCTTACCAAACAGGACTTTTCTTAATATCAACAATATATCTACTCAAATATATAGTGATGGAAATTCTGATATTAAGCCGGACGGTAATTCAGGTGTAATATATCCTAAAGGAAGTGGAAAAGGAGCCGTTTTTGAATCCGGTTTGGTTTGGGGTGCTTTGATACCCGGAGACCCACAACCACGAGTGGGAGGATCTACTTATAGTCAAGGTTTACAAACAGGTAAAATTCTTTCTCCTGGTGTGGCAGAGAGTCCAGATCTTGATAAAAATAGAATCTATAGAGTTAGACCTGACATTTTTCCAGGCGGACCCGAAGTAGACCTAACATTAGCTGCGATTGATGAGGGAAGCAGTGCATCTGCTTTAAGAGCACAATATGAAACAGACTGGACAGAATGGCCTGTAACTGACGGTGCCCCATTCAATGACGTTGACTCTAATGGAGTATATGATCCTAATGTTGATATCCCTGGAGTCCCAGGAGCAGATCAAACAATTTGGTTTGTTGCTAATGATCTTGATGCTAATAAAACCAGTGATTTGTACGGTGCCCAACCAATAGGAATAGAAATGCAAGCAACTTTCTGGGCTTATGCTCAGGCAGGGGCACTAGGAAATATGTTCTTTAGAAAATATACACTTATTAATAAAAGTAATACACCTTTTAATGATATGTATGTAGCCATGTGGTCGGATGTTGATCTTGGTAATGCTACAGATGATTATTCGGGTTGTGATACTACCTTAAGCTTAGGTTATACTTACAATGCAACAAATTCCGACGCTACTTATGATCCACTACCTCCACCTGCAGTTGGTTTTGATTTCTTCCAGGGACCTATTGTAGCAGGTGAACCAAGTGATACTGCGATTTTTAATGGTCAATATGTAGCTGGGATGAAAAATCTCCCTATGACTGCTTTTATATATTATGCTCGTGGAGATGCCACAGTTACAGATCCACAACTTGGAGCTTTAGAAGGCTCAACTCAGTGGTATAATTTTATGCAAGGAAAAGTTGGAAAAACAGGAGAGTTTTTTGTTAATCCTATAACAAACCAACCTACTACATTCGTTTTAACTGGTGATCCTCAAACCAATGAAGGGTGGCTTGATGGATTGCAATTACCTGCAGGAGATAGACGACAAGCATTAGCTTCAGGTCCATTTCAAATGGCAGTCGGCGATACTCAAGAAGTTGTAATAGCAGAAATAATTGCAGGGGCAAGTGGAGGGGTAAGCAATCTTGATGCAGTTGGATTGCTTAAGACTTATGATCAAAAAGCTCAGGAAGCTTACGATGCGTTCTTCGTTCTTCCAGCACCGCCACCCAGACCAAATTTACAAGCAGGTACTTTTATAAATGGCTCCTGGGCAGCATTAGATAAAGAAATAGTTTTGGATTGGGGTTCAAGTCTAAATGATATTCAAGCTACTGAAAATTATGATTTTAAAGGATTTACATTTGAGGGTTATAATGTATACCAGCTTCCTTCAGCTTCCGCTGGTATTGACGAAGCCAAGAGATTAGCCACTTACGATATAACTAATGGACTAACAACAATTGTGGGTCCGGTTGTTGACCCTGTTTCGGGTTTAACACTTCAAGTACCACAACAGTATGGATCAGATATAGGAATTCAAAGGTATCTTAGAATAACCAGAGATGCTTTTACAGGCAGACCATTAGTTAATGGAATAAGATATTATTTTGCAGTTACTGCTTATGCTTATAATCCGGATTCATTAGCTGTCCCTAATAATCTGGAGAATCCAATAGCGGCTATTACAGTTATTCCTCAGGAACCAAATCCGGGGGTTCGTTATAATTCTGCAAATGGAGATACTGTGCAAAATGTTACACATACTGGTCCGAGTGATGGAAATGTAATCCCAATAGTATTGGACCCATCTAAAGTTAATGGTCATAGTTACCGGGTTAATTTTTTGGATACTGGTGAAGGTATAACCTGGTCATTAACAGATGTAACCGCTAACCAGGTGGTTTTAGCAGATCAGACTAATCAATCTGGTGATGCATCCTATATTATTACAAATGGTATAATGGTTAAAGTCCAGGGACCACCTGTGGAGGGCAAATCAGCTACTTATGCAAGTGCGGATCCTCCCAATTTAAGTCCTGTTGCAACAGCAGCCGATCCAGCATATGAAGGTGGAAGATGGTTTACTGGAGGACAACATGGCGGTGAAATATTTTTTGGCGGAATCTTTCTTGAACCAAATTTCTGGGGTTTAACTTCGATTAATCCTGGTGAACATAAACCAGTTATGTTAAAATTCCGCCCAATGGCTTCTTTTACAGATTTGAATGGAAATTCAGTATATGACATTGGTGAGCCATACGTCGTTGATGATCCAGCCCAAACACAAAAAGCATTTATGTATCAAGGTTTTTCACCAGATGCTTACCTGGGATTTTTTGATCTGCCATTTACTGCCTGGGATGTTAGTGATCCTGCAAATCCGAGACAGTTAAATGTTGTTGTAAGAGATAGAGATGAAAATCATCAGTGGGATTTACATCATTTATCTGCTCCAGCCGATCCATTACTTCCAAATAATGGCGATCAACAATTTAATTATACCTGGATATTAAACACTACATACGATCCTACAGGCGCCATGTATGGAGATGGAACAAATGGTTCTATAGACTTTTGGAGTTTTGGCGCTGGTGGAGTGTGGGATGCAATGTGGGCTATGTGGATTGATGATAGAGGTGTAGTAGAAAATGCCAGCAGTATGCTTGCAGAAGAATGCAATTTCACTCTTATTCCAAATGCAGTTAATACAGCTGCAGATGAATTTTCATTCACTGCTCCAACCGTTGATGAAAGTACCGAAAATGCTAAAGTTGATGTAAATAAAGTAAATGTATTCCCGAATCCTTACTACGGTGTTAACACCGAAGAGTTAAATAAATATAATCGTTTTGTCACTTTTACTCATCTGCCAGATAAAGCCACCATAAGGATATTTAATCTTGCGGGTATACTTATTCAGACTATTCAAAAGGATGATCAATCTCAGTTTACGAGATGGGATCTTGCTAATGATGCAGGCTTACCCGTTGCCAGCGGATTATATATTGCACACATTGAAATGCCGGTTCTCGGTATTACAAAAATCTTAAAGGTAGCTATTATTCAGGAACAGCAGATTTTGGATAGATTTTAACAAATAAAGTTTAAACTCAAGGAGTAAAAATGAAAAGTATAAAAAGAATTTTAATGATAGTCTTTATCCTCCTGCTGGGATTAAATGAAATCTATGCTGGAGGTGGTAACCGTACAGGAACCGGCGGAGCTTCTCAATTATTGATTCCGGTGGGAGTCCGTGGTATGTCGATGGGAAATGCCAATATTGCAACTTCTTATGGAGTTGAAGCTCTTTTCTGGAATCCTGCAGGCGTTGCTAAAATGCAAAATTCTGTGGGAGCCACTTTTTCCCATATGAATTACATTGCCGATATTGGAGTGGAATATGGAGCTGTATCATCTAATTTTGAAGGATTTGGAATTGTTTCATTAAATATAAAATCTCTCTCAATTGGAGAAATACTTGTTACAACAACCCAGGATCCCGATGGAACCGGTGAAACATTTTCTCCCCAAATGCTGGTGGCAGGGTTATCGTATTCCAAGCAATTAACCGATCGAATAGCTGTAGGAGTAACTGCAAACTATATTGCAGAAACGCTGGGAGATGCATCTGCAAATGGAGTTTCATTTAATATCGGTGTTATATACGATAATTTGGCTTCCATAAATGGATTGAGCTTTGGTATAGTTGTTAAAAATCTTGGGCCGCAAATGCAATATGGAGGTTCCGGACTTTTGGTTCAGGCAGATGTTAATACTGATAATAGAGGACCTCAGTATTACCAGGTTCAGTCAGCTTCTTTTGAATTACCTTCACAGTTTGAATTAGGATTCGGATATAAACCTACAATAAATGAAGAGAATTCTTTATTAATTTCCGGTGCATTTCAGAATAATAATTTTTCCGGTGATGAATATAAAATCGGAGCTGAATATGGATATAATGATATATTCTTCCTGAGAGGAGGATATTCAATGTCTCCCAAATCTCAGTCAGAAGAGTATATTTATGGATTAACAGCAGGTGCAGGGTTAAATTATGACCTTGGAGGGATCTCGGTTAAAGTTGATTACGCTTTTAGAGATGTTGATTTTTTTGATGCAAATCATGTTTTTGGAATTACATTAGGTTTTTAAGTTCGCATATTTAATTAGTTCTAAAACCCGTACAAAATAAATTGTACGGGTTTTTTTTTATTGTGCTGGCGTTCTTCCAGAAATTTCTGTGCTATTAATAATCGTAGTTCTTTTTCAAACTTTTTTAAAATAATAACATGACATCTTTAAGATCACCATCAGTTGATATATTCTCCACATATTTAGATATACGAAAGCTGAAAGAGAATTAAATATAATTTCTTTTTAGATGCATCAGGTGCTTCATCATATTAATACCCATTCCCAAATTCTCAAGATAGGGAGGCACACAAAATTCGTTTTCTAAAATATTTGTTACTCAAAAAATCCTTTCCTTTTCTTTTTTTCATTCCAGTATTTGATATAAGTATCCTGTTTAACAATTCCGATTGGCCCTTCATAAATCCCACCGTCCCGAAAGCCATCATATACTCTTGCTGCTATAGTATTACTACCTTTCTGAGTTATGTTATCAGGAATGTAATATCCGCGCAAATTTAAATACTCATTGCTAAACTGGATTTCAATAGTATCCTTTGTAATAACACCGGTCGACCCTATTAAGATACCATTAAGATAAACTTCATCAAGATCATCAATCTTACCTAAAAGAAGAACAAGCTTTTTATTTTCTAATTTTGATGGAAGAACAAATTCTTTCCTGTACCATGCAAAGCCGTCGTATTCTCTGAATCCCTGGTTTTCCCAATAACCCGGAACAATTATTTTCACCCAATTGCTGTCATTAAATTCTTTCTCTTTCCAATTAAGATCATCACCAGGAGTGAATTTCCATTCCCCAATTAAATTAATATCTGGATTTATTTCACTTGGGTTTATATATATACCAATATCACCCGAAACTATACCGCCCCCTAATTGCGAATCATATACTCTGACTGCAATTATATTTTTATCATTTTTATTCAGAATATTTCCCGGTACAGAATATTTTCTATATGCGTTGTATGCTGTATTATAATCCGGAGGAAATGATCCCGAACGCCCAACCAAATTACCATTAATAAAAACTTCATCTACATCATCAATATAACCAAGATGCAAATAAAGGCTTCTTCCATCGTAGTCGTCCGGGATTTCAAATTCAGTTCTGTACCATGCATAGCCATTATATCCGTGAAATCCTTCATCTTCCCAGGTAGAAGGAACATAAATTTCATTCCAATCAGCGTCATCTAAATCCGGTTCTGCCCAAGTGGAATCATCACCTATTGAGAATTTCCATTCGCCATTAAGTGAAACATATTCTTCAATTTGATAATCAGAAGAATTATATGAAATCTCACAGCCTGTAAAGGTTATTAAAATAATTAAAACAGGAATCCTTAAAATCATTTTTTTTCCAATTTTATTAATCAAGGAACTAACTTATTATAAAATAATAATGCTAATTGTTTTCTTTTTCTAAAGATAAACTATAGCCGTTCTCGAATAAAGCATTATATATCTCACTGCAAATTCTTCTTACCTTTGCATCCTCATCATTTGTTGCAGCTTTTTTTATCGCAGTTAAGCCTTCACTTGAACCTATCTGGTAAAGCGAAAGAGCTATGAGTATTCTCGTATTTGCATCATCCTCTTTTGCTAATTGTTCAGAAAGCGCGTTGATTGCTTCAACAATCTTGTATTTCCCGACAAAATAAATACTGCTTCTTCTCAAACCATCATTTTCCGATTTCATACCTACTAAAAGATTTTTAGTTGCTATGCTTATTTTAACATTTTCATCATTCCCGGCAAAAGCGAAACCTGAGAGAACAAAAATGATTATTAACACCCCAACCATTTGATAAACTAAATTTTTTAATACACTTGCCATTTGAACCTCCTTGTTTATAATGTTTAACTTACGGTTCAAAAGTATAGAGATGAGTTGTCAGCAGTGTCATCAACAGGTAATCGATTTGTAAAAAATTGTCATGATAATTGCAGATTGTAAAGCAATATTTGTGTTGCTAATTCTTTGGAATTTATTTGTAAAAATGCGATAGATAAATCTCAGCCATCTAATCAGGTTCTTTAGCGGGAATTTAGTCTATTAATTTATACCCCACTCCATGTATGGTAATAATTATCTTCGGATGATTGGGATCATTTTCAATTTTCTGCCGGAGCTTTAAAATGAAATTATCTACAGTACGTGTTGTGGGTGTTTCATCATAACCCCAGATTTCATTTAGTAAGTTATCACGGCTTACTGTTTTATTCCTGTTTTTCCAGAAGTAATTAAGAATATCAAACTCCTTTGATGACATCTGAACATCATCATTTTCTTCTTTTGCTGAATAAGATGAAAAGTCAACTTCAAGCTTTCCAATTTTAATTAAACCTTCGTTAAAAGTAAAATTCTCACCTCTTCTTAAGATAGCTTTTATTCTTGCAAGAAGTTCCCTGAGCGAAAAAGGTTTTGTAACATAATCATCCGCACCGAGTTCAAGCCCAAGCACTTTGTCAATCTCTTCACCTTTTGCAGTAAGAAGAATAACCGGAGTTGTTATTCCTTTTTTTCTTATTGTCTTGCATACATCAAAGCCGGATATTTTCGGCATCATTACATCCATAACGACAAGGTTATAGTCGTTAGTAAGAATCTTATTAAGTCCTGCTTCACCATCTTCTGCTGTATCAACATCATAACCTTCAAACTCAAGATTATCTTTAAGTCCCTTCCGCATATTAAGTTCATCTTCTACGATAAGAATCCTGGACATTTATTTTCTCTCAGATTAATTTGAATTGTTGGTATTAAATTTCAATATAAAACTACTGCCTTTCCCCGGTTCACTGTTTAAAGAAATTTCTCCTTTATGTGCATCCATAATGTGCTTAATGATTGTTAAACCTAATCCCGTTCCTTTAACATTGTGGACCAAATCTGTCGAAACCCGGAAGAACTTTTCGTAAATTTTTTTCTGGTCTTCTTTGGAAATACCAATTCCTTTATCATCAACCTGGATGAAAACTTTTCCGTTTTTTTCCCCTGTTTTAATTGTAATTTCTTTCTTTTCATTGCTGTATTTAATTGCATTATCAATCAGATTTATTAACGCTTCGGAAACAGCTTCAGTATCTGCCTTTATGTGAGGAAGATTTCCGGTTTTGTCAAAACTAAAAACAAAATTATTATTCTGCAGATGAAACTTATAAGTATTGAATGTATTTTCGACAATTTCATTTATATCTACATTACTAAAGTTATATGTCTTTTTTCCTGCTTCCATTTTAGAGAAGTTAAGAATTTTATTTACAATTCTGCTTAACCTGTTTGTTTCGCTGCTGATAATTGAATAATATTCTTTTTTCTTTTCTTCTGTTTTGACCCTGTCAAGCTCAAGTGTTTCGGCAAACATATTTATTAACGAAAGAGGCGTTCTGAGTTCGTGAGAAACATTTGAAACGAAATCCGATTTTATTTGTGCCAGCTCAATTTCTTTTTTGATATTTCTGTAAACAAACCAGTTGCCTGCAATTAAAAGAACTGCGAGCAGCAGAACAAGAATAACATTTGTATATACTCTCTCACTCGCTATTTCCTTTATAGATGTTCCTTTGAGAGAAATTCCCAGAGATAATTCAGGCAGAAGCCAGAGTAATCTATGTTGCTCTGCTTCAGCATTATCGGTGGAATAAATTGTCCTTTTATTTTTATTGTCATAAACGGAAAGAACAAATTCTTCCTGCGATACTTCCTGGAGTTTAGGTTCAAGAATATTTCTTACAAAGGAATTTGGATCTACTGCAATCCCACAAATATTATTTCCCGTTAAGAACAGGAGAGAAGATGCAGTATTAATTATTTTATCACTAACAGGCTCTGATTTATTGTAACCACTTTTCCTAAGAGTATATAGATTTTTAACTTTTTCTTTATTAAGATTTAAAAATGTATTTACGTTTTCAGTTTTCGCATCATCAGGGAATTTGATTATGATGTTGAAAGAAGAATCGGCAATAAATAAAAATCTGATTGAAGAATTATCACTTAAGAATTTAGTAAGTGAAACAGAGAGATCCTCGCTAGTTTTAGATTCATTTTTTATCATTTCAATCCTGCTTCGCCAATTGCTTACAACATCTTCAGAGTACTGGTTAACAGAATAAAGGATTGCATCAAGCTGTTTGCTGTATATATCTCTTATAATTTTTTCATTCTCATTTGAAGTGCTTATTTGATAAACAGCAAAGAAAAGAACTGGGATTACGATAATTGAGAAAAGTATTAACCATATTTTCCTGGGCGATTTATTCATTCCCTAACTTATAAATATCTTACGTCTAACTTAATTAAAATTAGGAGAACTTAGAGAATAAATAAAATGTGTAGTTAAGCCCGGTATAGTAATAAAATTTATTATTCATTTACCAGCTGGAAAGCAGTTGTTGATATTGATATCTGTTCCGTGACTGCGTCTTTTACATTAAAAATAATTGTATAATCCCCGGCTGCATACGTCGAATCAAGTTCAAATTGCACTTCGAGAGGAATATCATTAATTCTTTCTTTTTCAGTTTTATCCTCGACTCTGCTTATTAAAGATTTAATTGTATCTCCTTCAGGAGTTACAAGATCCAAATCAAAAACAATTGTAGCACTAAAATTATCGCCTTCTTCCTTCTGATTGAATCCTTTAACTCTTGTTGTTGCATTAACTTCCCAGCTATCGCCAATGTCAAAAACAAAAGCTTCAGTACTGAATGTTTCTATTTTGGCAGGTTCTTCTTTGCTGCAGGAAAAAAATATCACAGCTAAAGAGAGAAAAACAAATCCTTTCATCAACGCCTCGCAAAAAATTCTGTAGCACAGATTAATAACCTGTGCTACGATGTTTAAATATTAACCGTTTTTATTCTGAAAATCTTTCATAAAAGCAACAAGATCTTCAACACCTTTCTTTGGGAAAGCATTGTAGATTGACGCTCTCAAACCGCCAACAGATCTATGTCCTTTCAATCCATCAAACCCGGCAGCAGTTGCTTCAGAAATAAGTTTCTTCTCAAGTTCTTCTGTTGCAAGATTAAATGTAAGGTTCATTAGAGACCGGCTCTCTATTTCCGCATGACCTTTATAGAAACCACCACTCTCATCTATACAGTTATAAAGTGTTTCTGCCTTCTCTTTGTTTATCTTGTACATTGCATCAAGCCCGCCAAGCTTTAACAGCCACTTTGCAACAAGACCAATTATATAAATTCCGAAAGTAGTTGGAGTATTGTAAAGAGAATTATTCTCAACGTGTATTTTATAGTTAAGCATTGTATGAAGTGAATCCTGGCTTCTTTCAAGCATATCTTTTCTTATAATAACAAAAGTAACTCCCGATGGTCCCATATTTTTCTGAGCACCGGCATAGATAAGAGCATACTTATTCACATCAATCTTCTTATGAAGAATATCTGAAGAAGCATCACATACCAGAGGAACATTACCAACTTCCGGTTCTTTGTGCCATTCAGTTCCGTAAATTGTATTGTTGGAAGTAAAGTGAACATACGCTGCATCGTGATCAAGCTTTAATTCGTTTTGTTTCGGAATACGTTTAAAGTTTTCTCCTTCGGTAGATGCGGCGATATTTACTGTACCTACTCTCTTTGCTTCTTTAATAGCTTTCTTGGACCAGCTTCCTGTTACAATGTAATCGGCTTTATTTTTAGGAGGCATTAGATTTAAAGGAACCATTGAGAACTGTAAACTTGCACCACCTTGTAAAAAGAGAAGCTCGTAATTATCTCCTATACTAAGAAGGGATTTTAAATCCTGTTTGGCTTCTGCAATTATTTTATCAAAGGCTTTAGATCTATGGCTGATTTCAAGAATTGACATTCCCACACCGGGAAGAGCAAATAAATTTTCCTGTGCTTCTTTAAGAACATCTTCCGGTAAAATAGCCGGTCCTGCACTGAAGTTATATATTCTTTTTTGCATGATTATCTTTCCATTTTTATTTAAATAATAAATTGTTGAAACAATTTTTTAATAATAAATTTTCTAAATCAGGTGGACCAGCAGTCCATCTCTTAATTTCGGTTCAAACCAGGTTGATTTTGGCGGCATTATTTCTCCTGCATCGGAAATTTTCATCAGGTCTTCAACGGAAACGGGATAAAGAGAAAATGCTACAGCAGCTATGCCTGAATTAACAAGGTTTTCAAGCTCTGCTGTTCCTCTTATTCCACCGACAAAATCTATTCTTTTATTTGTACTTGGATCATTAATCCCTAAAATTGGATTCAGTAGAAAATCCTGTAAAATACCTGCATCGAGATTTGAACCAATGGAATTTGAAAGAGACAAGCTTGCATTAACAGAATCCCTTGCCTGGAGCAAATACCATTGTTTGCTAAGGTACATACCGAAATTTCTTTTTTGCATTGGCTCTTTTAATGTAGTTTTTTGAATATCAAACTTTTCACTTACCCGGTTTAAAAATTCCGCTTCACTTAATTCATTCAATGAAGATACTACCCTGTTGTAAGGCAGTATTTTTACTTGTTCTGCAGGGAAGATTACAGCCATAAAAAAATTGTATTCTTCATTTCCTGTATGTGAAGTATTGCTGCCTGCTCTAACTTTTCTTGCACGGCTTGCACTTGCAGCACGGTGATGCCCATCGGCTATATAAAGCTTATCTACTTTTTTGAATTCATCTATTATTGTTTGATTGTTTACTTCAGGAAGAATCCAAACTGTATGCTTAATTTCATCGTTCGATCTGAAATCATAAACCGGATAAATATTTTTTAGTGTGCTTTCAACTATATCATTTATAGTTTTAACTCCTTTGTAAGTTAAAAACACTGCACCTGTCTGTGCTTCCGTTGTTATAATATGATTAGTTCTGTCGTCTTCTTTTTCTTTTCTTGTTTTTTCATGTTTAAGGATTACATTGTTATCATAATCATCAATTGAGAAAGTTGCCGCTATTCCGATTTGCGATCTTCCATCCATTATTAATCTATAGAGATAGAAATACGGCTTATTATCAACGACTAAGGGAGCAGATTTTCTAAGACGGACTAAGTTCTCTTTAGCTTTCTTATAAACTTGCGGAGAATATACATTTGGCTCATGGCTAAGTTCAATCTCTGATCTTGTTACTCTTAAAAAATTAAGATTATTACCTTCAGCTAACTCAGCAGCTTCGTCGCGGTTAACAACATCGTAAGGAACACTGGCAACAAGGTGAACAGTTTCTTTTGAAGGTCTTAATGCTCTGAAGGGTTTTATTACAGCCATAGGATACCAAACTCCTGTTAAGAAAAAATCACTATAGTAAAAATCAGTAAAATATCTTTAAGATTCCATTTAAGATGAGCCAAACCTTCAATGTTAAAATGTCTTAACAACTTGTCTACCTTGAAGGTTAGCCGCTGCTTTTGATTTGCTTTCAAACAAACTATATTTATTTTTGCCCGGCATAATTATTGAAATTGGAAAGAAAACAATAAATAATGCACGGACTTATGTATTTAGAAGAAAAGCAATCAATACTGCCGGAAGAAACGGTGAAGGGTAAAAGAAATTTAAGTAAAAAAAGAAGAAGCGATAAAATTAAAATTGTCGGTGATGTAAGATATCACAGGAATTTTTATTCATCATTTCTTGATAATAAAAGGGATATAATTATCTGGCTCCCTCCATCCTATAAACTTGCCTTGCAAAACAGGAAAGACTCAAGAAAACATTATCCTGTACTTTATATGCATGATGGACAAAATATCATGGATCCCAAAACTTCTTATGCGGGAATGGATTGGTGCGTTGATGAAACACTGACAAAGCTGATAAACCAAAATAAAGTTGAGGAAATAATTGTTGTAGGAATATATAATTCAGCCGACAGGCTTTCGGAATATAGTGACTCTGAAAAAGGGCAAAACTATATGAAGTTTATAATTGATGAACTTAAGCCTTTTATTGATGCCGAATATAGAACTTTAGCCGATAAGGAAAATACTGCTGTAATGGGTTCATCAATGGGTGGCTTAATTTCATTTCTTTTAGTCTGGAAATATCCGGGAATTTTTTCAAAAGCAGCTTGTCTTTCAAGTTCATTTTATTACGATTCGGAAAAAGCAATTAAGATGGTCAAGAGAGAAGGT